>CAYHRX010000088.1:0-9720 GCA_964359075.1 uncultured Chitinophagales bacterium | reverse complement strand
GAGACCGAGTCAAAGCCGATATAGGCGAAGAAGATAATCGCTGCTCCGGCGAGCATTCCTAGAGGCTGACCTCCTGCATCGGTCTGGCCGAGGAGAGTGTAACCGAAGAAGCTCACTCCCGACATTCCATAGGGTGCGAATGGTGTCCAGTTCTCAGGATTGATGTAGAACGCCCCGACAATGATCACGAACAGTACCGCAGCAACTTTTAGGAACACCATTGTTGCGTTGAACCTGGCGCTTTCCTGAATCCCCTTCACCAAGACAGCCGTCACGATTGCGACAATGATAACAGCTGGAAGATTGATGAGGCCGCCAGTCGCCACAAAATCTCCCGTGCTCGGATCATAGATGATCGGGGGGCCTGCAAGTGATGCTGGAAGCACCATCCCGAGTTTCGCCATAACGCTCTGGAAGTACCCAGACCAACCGTTGGCAACCGTTGCTGACCCGACCGCATATTCGAGCACGAGATCCCATCCAATAATCCATGCAAACAACTCGCCAAGAGTCGCGTACGCGTATGTGTATGCAGACCCTGCGACCGGAACCATCGAGGCAAATTCAGCATAGCACAGAGCGGCGAAAATGCACGTAACACCAGCGACAACATAGGAAAGGATCAATGCCGGTCCTGCAACGTTGTGAGCCGCTGCTCCCGTTGCTACGAAGATTCCGGCCCCGATGATCGCCCCGATACCGAGGCTGGTGAGAGTAACCGGACCCAGCACACGGCGAAGCCTGTTCTCTCCCTTCGCCTCCTCCAACAGCATGCTCAACGGCTTTCTTGCGAACAGTTGGTTTGGCATTATGGCAACTCCGTTTGATTGTGGTTGAACTGTTGAAAATGCACGCTGTGGGAAAGATCCGGTCGGCTGTCCCACTTTTCTGATCCTTACGTTGCTGTTGGTCTCTGCCTCTGCTTGTGCTGGACATACTTAATAAGCATCGGCAAGATGGAAATGAATACTACGATGGCGATAACGTATTCGATGTGCTGCTCAATTCCGGGGATGGTCTTTCCCAAGAAATACCCCGTGAGTGTCATGCTCGTAATCCAACCAATCCCTCCAGTCATATTGAACAGAGCAAACCGGCGATACTTCATTTGGGCGACGCCGGCAACAACAGGCGCGAATGTTCGCGCAAACGGCATGAACCGCGCAAGGATGATGGTTACCCCGCCGTACTTTTCATAGAATTCCTGAGTCTTGATGAGGTGATCGCGTCGAAACCACCGCGATTGGGGTTTGCTAAAGAGAGACTGGCCCGCACGAAGTCCGATGTAGTAACCCACAGCATCCCCCGAAATAGCTGCAATGCTCAAAAGAACATTCAACCAAACGATATCAAGATGAACGCCTTCCTTTACGCCGGCCGCGAACAGTCCTGCCGTTACGAGAAGAGAATCGCCCGGCAGGAAAAAACCGATCAGCAGTCCTGTTTCGGCAAAAATGATGGCAAAGAGGCCGATGTAACCGCCCCAGACGATGATCTCGTCCAGTGTGGGGAGATGGGGGAGGAAAGCAATAAACTGTTCCAAGCTATCTTGAAAGTGTAAGGTGCGACAGCAAAGATACAACGTTCACACTAAAAAGACAATAACAATCTCGTTGCACATTGAGTTGAAAGGTTCTATCTTGAGGCAACCCTGAAACGCAAGCTGTCGGACTCGACCTACTCGAACCTTCTGGACCTACTGATGGCTGAACCTTCTCGCTCGTCTGCCCAGCCAACTGGCTTGGCACGGCGCCTTGGCCTTATCTCCGCAATCATGGTTGTAATTGGATCGGTCATAGGCTCCGGCATCTTCCTTACTCCGCAACGGGTCGCCGCAGTGGTCGAGATACCGGGGGTCATGATCTTCGTCTGGGTGCTCACTGGTTTCCTCACGCTCGCCGGTGCACTGACGAATGCCGAAATCGCCAGTGAGATTCCTGAGGCAGGGGGGCAGTATGTCTTCTTCAGAGTGCTGTATGGCGATCTGACGGCTTTCCTGTATGGCTGGACGACGTTCATCGTCTATCAAACCGGCTCGATTGCTGCAATCGCGGTCGCGTTTGCGCGATACTTCGGCTACTTCGTCGACTTGCCACATCTCAGTCCGGAACTGGAGGCATGGAAACTGCCACTCATTGGCAACATCGCTCCACTTGCCGATATCGGCGTGAAGCTCGTGGCGATTGCCGCGATCATGACGGTAACACTCGTGAACTACTTCGGCGTGCAGTTCGGCGGCTTCGTCCAGAATGTGTTTACCTCGTTGAAGGTGCTGGCCATCGGCGGGATCGTTCTGCTTGCCTTCACGTTCGGACATGGCAGCGTTGAGCACTTCTTCCCGCTCTGGGGCATGCCTTCGTCCGGCAACTTGCTGGCTGCGATTGGCATTGCAATGGTTGCGACCCTCTGGTCGTACGATGGCTGGAACAGCCTCACGTATCTTGCAGGTGAGGTGAAGGAACCGCAACGGAACATCCCCAAAGCTCTGGTACTTGGAACGCTGGTAATCATCGTCATCTACGTTGCAACGAATCTTGCCTATCTCTACATCCTCCCGATAAACGAGATGGCGACGTCAAAACTCGTCGCTGCCGATGTGATGAACAGGATCTTCAGCGGCTACGGTGGTGCCGTTATCTCGTTGGCGGTAATGATCTCGACGTTTGGGACTGTGAACGCAACCTCCATGACGACAGCGCGAGTGTTCTTTGCAATGGCAAAGGACAAGCTCTTCTTTCAAGGGATGGGCACAGTCCATCCGCAGTACAAAACCCCGACAACATCGCTGGTGGTGCAGTGCACGTGGGCGAGTATCCTCACGCTCACCGGCACGTACGATCAGCTCTTCACGTACGTCATCTTCGCAAGCTGGATATTCTATGCGCTCGGTGCGGCTGGCATATTCATCATGCGGAAGAAGATGCCCAATGCCAACCGCGCGTATCGCGTTCCTGGCTATCCTGTTGTTCCCATCCTCTTCGTCATCGTGGCCACGTGGTTCGTCTTCAATACCATCGTTGAGCAGACGGCTGACTCGATGGTCGGGTTGCTCTTGCTCGTGGCCGGGCTGCCGTTCTATCTTTATTGGGAGAGGAAGATGAAGGAGACAACGTAGCGGCTCTTTTGCTGCCAAGAATGAAATGATTATATTATGGCTGACTGCTGCGTACAATAGGAATTGGAGGCCCAAATGCCGTGGTTTGTTGTTCAAAGTGAGCGCAAGACCTGGACAAAGTACATAGTGGAGGCAAAAGACGAGGAAGCCGCGATTCAGAATTCTGACGGTTGGCAATACGTTGGATATGTGGATGGCGAAGATACTGAATCGACTGTGCTTGGTGGCCCTTTTAATGGGAAAGTTGAGGCTCGTGCTGATCTCACTAGTTACGTTGATAGCAATTGAATTCAATAACTAACAAAAACAAACCTTGATCTAGGGATGGGTGCCCATATTTTTCTTGTTGGTGAGGACAATTTCGATGTTTGCATCCGACGCGGAGTGTATGGCTGTGTCATGCCATCTACTGTCTGGAACAAGGCTGAGGTCATCGCTGGCATTCTGTCCATCCAACCTAGCGATTTCGTTTTCTTCTATGTAAAGAACAAAGGTGTGTTCGGGTTGTGGAAGACAATCGGGAAACCATATTTTGATGACGTTCAGGTTTGGGGAGACAAAGAGCAAACATTTCCCTTTCGAATCTCCTTTGAACCTGCTGTGGGTCATTTCCCAGCTCCTATCTCCATAAGTGATGTCTTAGACTTGAGGGACAAAGGCAGAGTGTGGACGTTTGATCTCAACCCTGTTCAACAGAAGAATCAATACAAGATAACGACAGATGAAGCTCGAGAGCTACTGCGTCTTCTCCTCAGAAATAATCCAATTCGGCGAAATCATGATTCTATTCCGGAGCCATATATACCGAAGGAACGAGGCAAGATAACGATTGAGTTTACAACCACTCAGCCCGGGCGTATTCAATATGAAGGTTGGTTAAATGCCTGGTTCATGCGCTCTTTTGCAGAAGGAGATTTGAAAGAGGTCTTTGGTGACTATCATGAATTCCTAAATCTTGTTCCCACCACTTTTAATAAGGTCATGGACATTTTCCTGACCCATTCAACTTCAGTGGACTCAATGCAGATTACTTACAAGTACACATGCATTGAGCTCAAAGCGGATCGCGCAACTGAAAAGGACTTGACACAGATTCTTCGCTATGAAGATTGGCTGGCACGTAAGTTAGCTTCAGGTGACAAAGAAATGATCCAAACAGTCTTAGTAGCGAAGAGCTTCGCTGAGCCAGTTATCGATTACGTCAAGAATCGACGAAGGATTGAGGAAAAGGCTGTGCGACTTTTGAGCTACGGTGTATCGCCCGACGCCAAGAGCATAGTTTTATCCGAGGAGTCGCTCTGACATTCTAAACAGCGTGATTGATTTCTCCAATTCCTCCGCTGTCTGAACTACCTTGCTTGCTATTGTCATGAGAAAATGAACCTGTCTCTTGCTTCCTCGGGTTTACTCTCCTCTCCAGTTCAATTCCTCAAAGGCATCGGCCCGAAGAGGGCTGCCGTCCTGGAGAAGTACGGCGTCAAGACGATTCACGATCTCTTTTTCTACATCCCGCGTCGCTACCTCGACCGCACGGCGGTCGTTACGGTTGCTCAGCTCCGGGAATTGTTCTCACGTGCTCTCTATGCATCACGCGGTGAGCCTGCCGCAGATGTCCGGCGTGACTATACCGTGGTCGGCGATGTGCGTTCGTTCAGAGTCGTTGGCTTTCGGGCGAAGTCGAGGTTTGTGCTGATTCTCGGCGATGATACAGGGACGCTGCAGTGTGTTTGGTTCGGAGGCGTGCAGTATTGGAAGAATCGATTCAAGGTGGGGGAAACGCTTGCCGTCTCTGGTCAGCCGACCTACTACGGGAGTGTGCTTCAGTTGGTGCACCCTGATATTGACCGGATAGCCGGGGCAGACTACGAAGAGGATGAAGAGAACGAAAAACCAGATGTGGACTGGAGTAACGCTCTGAACACAGGCGGATTCATCCCGCTTTATCCTTCAGGACAGGAGCTTGAGCGTGTTGGATTGGATAGCGCAGGCTTCAGACGCGTGATCGGGACTGCTCTCCGGAAGCATCTGCAGGAAGTGCGTGAAGCGATGCCGGAAGCCCTTCTTCAAACCCACAAACTCGTCCCTCTTCAGTCTGCGCTTCAAGTCGTACATTCCCCAAAGCGGCAGGATGAACTGGAGGCAGGCCTACGCCGTCTGAAGTATGATGAGTTGTTCTATTTCCAGCTTATGCTCGCTCTGAAAAGGCACTGGATCAAAGAGGACACCAAAGGAATCCCGTTCAATATCCAGAGCAAGCTTGCCAGGCAACTGGTGGATTCGCTTCCCTTCAAACTCACGGCGGCGCAGATCCGTGTAATCAAAGAGATCACTGCCGACATGCAGTCCGCCCGACCGCTGAACCGCCTGCTCCAAGGAGATGTCGGGAGCGGGAAGACCATTGTGGCGCTTCTCTGCATGCTCATTGCTGTTGAGAACGGTTACCAAACTGTGTTTATGGCGCCGACGGAAATCCTGGCCGAGCAGCACTACAAAACGCTGGCCGGACTGCTCCAGAACATCCCGGTGAACGTCCGCCTGCTGGTGGGTGGGCAGCGGAGCCGTTTGCGGCGTGACATTCTTGATGACGCACAGCGCGGCTCAGCACAAATCGTGGTTGGAACGCACGCCCTCTTCGAGAAGGGGGTGGAGTTTGCCAACCTCGGCTTCATCGTTATCGATGAGCAGCACCGGTTCGGGGTAATGCAGCGTGCGTTGCTCATCCAGAAAGGGATCACCCCCGATGTGCTCGTCATGACCGCCACTCCAATCCCACGAACCCTCTCACTCACACTCTACGGCGACCTTGACGTATCAGTCATTGATGAGCTGCCAAAAGACCGGAAGCCGATCAAGACGGTGCTGAAGTATGAGGAGGAAA
Source organism: uncultured Chitinophagales bacterium (assembly GCA_964359075.1). Classification (GTDB taxonomy): domain Bacteria; phylum Bacteroidota; class Ignavibacteria; order UBA10030; family UBA6906; genus UBA11986. The sequence continues at coordinate 3,727 of CAYHRX010000088.1, read as the reverse complement.
AGGAATCCGTGTTCCAATTCGTTCGAGACCAGGTGAAGCACGCAAGGCAGGTCTACTTCGTCTATCCGCTTATTGAAGAGTCCGAGAAGCTCGACCTGAAAGCGGCAACCGTGTACTTCGAGGAGCTCCAGAGCAAAGTCTTTCCGGACCTGCGGCTCGGATTAATCCATGGCCGGCTGCCGAGTGAGGAGAAGGATGAGGTGATGCAGAGGTTCAAGAACCGGGAACTGGACATCCTGGTAGCAACCACCGTGATAGAGGTTGGGATAGATATTCCAAACGCTTCCATTATGGTGATAGAGAACGCAGAGCGGTTCGGGCTTGCCCAGCTTCACCAGCTTCGGGGCAGAGTAGGGAGGGGGAGCGAGCAGTCGTACTGCATCTTGCTGACAAGCAAATGGATTGCGCGTGGTGCCGAGCGGGCTGGGAGGAAGGCCCTTCAGACCCAGCTCTCATTGGATCAGCAGCGTTTTGCTGAACGCCGGCTCGCAACCATGGTCGGTACGACGGATGGCTTCAAGATTGCCGAGGTTGACCTTGAACTGCGTGGTCCGGGAGACTTCTTCGGCACCCGACAGAGCGGGATACCTGAATTCAAGGTTGCCAACATCCTCACCGACACTCACCTCCTCGACGACGCACGCGCCGATGCTCGTTTGCTCATCGATCGAGACCCTCGATTGCAGTTCCCCGAGCATCGTCTCATCGCCGATCATCTCCGGACCCACTTCCGCGACGCGCTGACGCTGATGCAAGTCGGTTGATCATCGCGATTGACTCGCGACTCGCTCTCGTTGTGATCGTCACCGCGCGCAACTCATCTCGCGACCTCTCGCGAGTCGCGACTTCGCGCCGCGAAATGCATTTTTTTCTTGACAACGAAGGTGAAATGATTATATTACCACACAGATAACTCGTATGTGCAACGTTCAGGAGAGTTTCTGAGTTCTTCGTTGTTACAACTTCCGCATTCCCCGTTGACGGTCGCACTTGTTTACAATGTCAAAGCGGAAGCACCACCTCAGTCATCACTCACCGCCAGTCAGGTTTCCACTTCCTCCAGCGACTCAGCATCTCAACGCAGCGGCGATGGCCGAAGTCTTACAATCAGTGTCCCCGGTAGCAGCGATCGTGCGAATGACATGTACATCGAATGGGATACCATGGAAACGGTGAATGCTGTTCGGGCGGCAATAGCCGAGCGGCATAACGTGCTGATGATTGAGGCGGATGAGGAAGCCTATCAAAAACTCCTTCAAAACCGGCCTGATTTTGCATTCAACATAGCCGAGGGTCTGTACGGCGTTTCCAGAGAGGCGCAGATGCCTGCCATCCTCGAAATGCTTCGTATCCCATACCTTGGCTCCGACCCTCTGACACTTGCGGTGTGCCTCGATAAGGCGAGGGCGAAAGAGATTCTCTCTTACTATGAAGTACCCACGGCTCCGTTCAGTGTCATACGCTCAATGGGCGAGTTCGAGGATGCGCGTGTGAAGTTCCCGGCGATGGTGAAGCCGCTGCATGAAGGATCGAGCAAGGGCATCTACAACTCCTGCGTCGTGCGTAACACGGAACAACTTGAGCGCGAAGTCCAGATCGTCCTTACAACCTATAACCAACCTGCGCTCATCGAGGAGTTTCTGCCCGGACGCGAGTTTACCGTCGCACTCCTCGGCAACGGCGACAACGTTAGGACTCTCCCGATTGTTGAAATCAGGCTTGACGCACTCCCGCCTGGAGTGAACCCGATCTATTCGTATGAAGCGAAGTGGATATGGGATACAACAGAGGAGCCGCTGGAGATATTCCAGTGTCCGGCTGACCTCGACGAGAACCTGCAAGTCGAAATTGAGACCATCTGCAAAGATGCGTACAGAGTATTGAACTGCCGTGACTGGTCACGCGTTGATGTGCGTCTTGATGCGACCGGCAGGCCGCACATCCTCGAGATCAATCCACTGCCGGGCATTCTCCCGAAGCCGGAGGACAACTCCTGCTTCCCCAAGGCAGCTCGCGCGGCGGGAATGTCGTACAACCAGTTGATTAATAGCGTTCTGGATATTGGCATGGAGCGTTGCGGGCTCCGTGTGCGCCAGGAAACGAGTGTCGGCCAGGCCGAAGTCATGGTCTAACGGCGTTCCTTACTCACACCATCAAAGGCAGATATGGCACGAAAGCTACGCATTGCTATTCTCTACAACGAGCCGGTTGTAGGCACGGAAGCCAGCCGGAAGTATATCTCCGAAAACGGCCAGTTGCAGGATGGCCCGCCTCCTCGCAAAACGCAGAAGACTCGACTCAAAGAGAAAGTCGTCGCTGAGCCTCAACGTGTTGATATGTCCGAGATCGGGGTTATTGAGGAGATGGACGACATCAAAGCTGCCCTCAATTCTCTCGGATACAAAAGCACGGTCTTTAACGTCGACAGTGACATCTTCCGTCTTGTTGAATTCTTGAAGGAAGAGAAGCCCGACCTTATCTTTAACCTCGTTGAATGTGTTGAGAACGAGTCTCTTCAGGAGATGAATGTTGCCGGCATTTATGAGCTTCTGAAGATTCCCTACACTGGTGCAAACCCTCTGAGTCTCGGCATCGCTCTGAACAAGCCTCTGGTCAAGCAATTACTTTCCCATAACGGGATCAAGACCCCGAAGTTCCAGGTTTTCAAGTTTACTGAGAAGGTTGTCCTTCAAGATGGCATGAAGTACCCGCTCATTGTGAAGCCCTCACGTGAGGATGCAAGTGTCGGGATCGCCGATGAGTCTGTCGTCTACAACTTCAGTGAGCTGAAGAAGCGTGTCCGGTTCATCTTCCAGGAGTTCGACCAGCCCGCACTGGTGGAGGAGTACATTGACGGACGTGAGCTGAACGTTGCAATCGTCGGCTGCAAAAAGCCGATCGTGTTTCCGATCTCCGAGATCGACTTCTCCGGCCTGACGAAGGACATGCACAAGATTGTAAGCTACGATGCCAAGTGGATGCATGGCACCGTGGCGTATGAAGGGACGAAAGGTGTTTGCCCCGCAAAACTTCCCGCTGACATCGAGGCGAAGCTGAAAGAGACTGCCCTGAAATGCTTCCGCCTTATCGGCTGTAGAGACTACGGCCGCGTTGATTTCAGACTGAGCGGTGACGGTGAGATATACGTGCTTGAAGTGAACCCGAACCCCGACATCTCTGATGATGCCGGGTTTGCACGTTCGGCACGGACGTACGGTCTTACGCACGCGGAAACGGTCGGCAAGATTGTGGAGTCTGCTCTTGAGCGGTCGCAGTGATTCGTCCTCTTCGCCGTGAAGACCGGGAGTCTCTCCGTCAGGTGCTGATCGAGACGGGTGTCTTCACCGGTGAAGAAGTCGGCATCGCACTCGAGCTCATTGACATTGTACTGGAGAAGCCGGATCAGAAGGACTACATCATCCATGTATATGATGATGGCGGTGAGGCGTTAGGATACTACTGCATTGGTCCAACGCCTGCAACTCAGGGTACGTTTGATTTGTACTGGATTGCAACGAAGCCGGCAGCGCAGGGAAAAGGCATTGGCGGCGCCCTCGATGATCATGCCATCAATCTAGTAAGGTCAAGCGGCGGCAGGCTGGTGATTGCGGAAACGTCGTCCCAAACCAAGTACGAGAAGACTCGGAAGTTCTACATAACACGCGGATACACCGAGCTCGCCCGAATCCGTGACTACTACCGGATGGGTGACGACCTCGTCGTGTAC
>CAYHRX010000087.1:0-9738 GCA_964359075.1 uncultured Chitinophagales bacterium | reverse complement strand
CGTAGCGAGGTTTGACCCTGGATCCCACAGGTTCACGTACCACGAAGACACTCCGCGTGTGCCGGATGTTCTCCGCAGGAAAGGGATAAGAGATGGCTATGAAGATCGGGAGGGGTCTTTCTGGGGGGGAACCACGGAAGTAGTTTATCGATACGAAAGAGCAAACAGAACACTCGTCCGCTACCAGCACGATCCAAGAGACCCTCACAGTCTCAGCAGTAATTCTATCAATTGGTTATATGAAGATCGTACAGGCACGATTTGGATAACTACACACAACGCGGGGATGAATGAGTACGATAGAAGTTCGGGAGGTTTCATCCGTCATCAGTACAACAAGAATGATCCTTACAGTTTCAAAGGGATTGATGTTAAATTTTCATTCGCGGAGGACCCGGCAGGCAACCTCTGGATTCCCACAAGGAGTGGGGGTGGGCTTGCTAAGCTTAGCAACCGCTCAAGAGCGTTCCGTCATCTTTTGACCAATCCGAACCCTCAAGAACCACAGGGTGGCTTGGTCCTCGAAGATGGTGAAGGAGTGCTTTGGGTTGATGGGAGCGACGGCGTTCGAAGGATCCGCAAGGGAGTTAACAAAATTCCACCAGCTGATCCGTTCCTTCAGACCACTAAGGATGGTGTCCTCTATGACGATCAGAAAGGATCCTTGTGGGTTGGAACGTGGGGTGACGGACTGGTCAAAATGGATAAAAGATCTGGCAGTGCCGTCTCATTCAAACGAGACCCTGCCAGGAAAGATCAAGGGGACAACTGGGTTCTATCCATTGCCTCTGATCCTTCCGGCGTTCTCTGGCTTGCGACATACGACGCAGGGCTGTGTAAGTTCGATCCACGGACAATGAAGTATACGAGGGAATACAGGGCAGAACCCGGTAATCCCCATAGCATCAGCCACACCCGGGCTTGGGTGGTTCATCGCGACAAGGAGGGTATTGTATGGGTTGGCACTGAAGGTGGAGGGCTGAACCGCTTCGATCCGGTGACGGAAAGGTTTACGCACTGGAAGCATGACCCGGACGATCCAACGAGCATCACCAACAATCTTGTCAGAGCTCTCTTTGAGGAAGAGAACGGCGTCTTGTGGGTCGGGACGCAGAATGGACTCAATAGATTTGACAAGAAGACGGGCAAGTTCACGAGGTATGTTAGAGGCAACGGGCAAATAAACAATAGAGCCCATTCGATCATTAATGACAAAAACGGTTGTGTCTGGATCGGATACGAAGATGATGGATTATCAAGACTCGATCCAAGGACAGGGACGTTGAAGACATTTACGGTGAATGATGGCTTACCCAGTAATAGATTCGCGTCGTGGGCTTATCGAAGGCCCAACGGCGAGATCGTCATAGGTACGGCGGGAGGCATTCTCGTCTTTCACCCGGACAGTATCGTCGAGAATACCTTTAACCCGGAGACTGTCATCACGAGAATTTCCGTCTTCGACAAGACTGTGCCGATACATGGAGGTGACGCCGAGAACGCTGGCCTTGTGCTGCCGTACGATCAGAACTTCATCTCATTTGAATTTGTCGTCCTCGATCTGACAGTACCCGAAAGAAACCAGCATTCTTACAAGCTCGAGGGCTTTGAAGAAGAGTGGAATTCATCCGGCACCCGACGGGATGTGCGATATACAAATATCCCTCCCGGCGAATACATCTTCCGAGTAAAGGGTACGAACAGCGACGGTGTGTGGAGTGAACACGAAGCCTCGGTCAAAATCGTCATCACCCCACCCTGGTGGAAAACTACCTGGGCTTATACCGGTTACGGATTTGCAATCCTTGGATTGCTCTATTCCATCCGCAGATTTGAGAAGAATCGAGAGCGACTCAAGCATCAGGCGGAGCTTGAGCATGTCGAGGCAGAGAAGTTGCGGGAAGTTGACCAGATGAAGTCGCGTTTCTTTGCCAACATTTCGCACGAGTTCCGCACGCCGCTGACGCTCATTCTCGGTCCCATTCAGAAATGGAAAGGACTGCTGGCAGACAAACGTCACCCTGAGCGAGCGTGTGTTATCGGAAATACTCTCGAAGTCGTTGATGTCAGTGGTGAGCCAAGAGTGATTCGGAGAATCGCATCGCCTCCGTTACCTTCAAACGCTTTTGTCAATTCCATGTGGAAAGATCGCCGTGGAAATGTCTGGATCGGTGACTACAAGCTGGGTTTGTTCCTTCTCCCCTACGGCAGCTCGCATGATGATAGTGTCATGCACTTTACCACGAAGAACGGACTGCCGGACAATAGCATCCGGTCAATCACCGAAGATAGAGATGGAAGAGTCTGGATAGGCACGCGGTACGGTGGATTAGCGATGTACGAGGATGGGAGTTTCACCGCGATCTCGACGAAGGATGGTCTGCTGAGTAACCATATCCGAGGCCTGGCTTGCGATAGCGCGGGGACAATGTGGCTGGGAACATCCCTTGGACCCATGTATATCAATACCCGAGACAACAAGCGTTTCGGCTGGAACAATGAACTCCTCGGCAACTTCGTTAATGCCTGCGGCGTTCATGCACAGGGTTTTCTCTGGTTCGCAACGAGTACTGGTCTTACGCTGTACCAGCATTCCAAACATCGTCTGAATGCCAATCCGCCGCCGGTGTACATCACGAGTTTCACTGTGAACGGGCAATCTCTCGACGTTGTATCTCCTGTCGCGCTGCCGTATCAGCAGAATAACTGCGTCATAGAATTTGTTGGCATCAGTTTGCGGGATGAGAGTGCAGTTCGGTACCAGTACAGATTGCAAGGAGTAGATACATCGTGGGGTTCTCCTACTTCCCAACGCAGCGTAACGTTCGCGACTCTTAGTCCTGGCTCGTACACATTTGAAGTAAAAGCAATCAATGCAGATGGCATCACAAGTGCTGCTCCAGCCGCCGTCTCTTTTACGATCCATCCACCGTTCTGGCAGCGTTGGTGGTTTGTTGCGCTGTGCGCTCTTGCAGCAGCCGGCGTAGGGTATGCGTTGTACAGATACCGCATCGAGAAGTTGTTGGAGGTGGAACGACTGCGTACGCGCATCGCGTCGGACCTTCACGATGATATCGGCTCGGGGCTCACGCGCATTGCCATCCTCTCCGATATGGCGCTGAAACAAAGCACGCAGGATGAAGTTTCCGCTGACTCACCGATGAGAACAGTAGGCTTTGTCGCACGCGAGCTGCACGAAGTTATGACGGATGTTGTATGGTCAATTGGTCCTGAGCGCGAAGGTTCCGGCAGCCCACTGCGTCGCATTAAAGTGTTTGCGACTGAGATGTGTGAGGGGGTTGGCGTTGCACTCCGATTTTCGGCAGATGAGAAACTCGACCAGGTGGTTCTTACTCCCCAGGTCCGACGAGCCGTGCTCATGATCGGCAAAGAAGCGATTACCAATGTTGTACGCCATGCAATGTGCACCGAGGTGCTTGTGAACCTTGGGGCTTCTGAGAAATTTTTCCACATCTCAGTCGAGGATAATGGGAGAGGATTTGTGACGGGCAATCTCCCTCGGATGAGCGGGCTGGTGAACATGCAGAGGCGTGCCGAGAAAGCCGGAGGCTCGCTCAAGGTTCTATCGACTCCTGGTTCAGGGACGCGCGTGGAAGCGCATATTCCGTTGGATGCATACTGAACAAACGTTCAGTTGACTCGTCACGTTATGCACAGTATCTTAACACGTACACGAATCATTGACTCATGAAGCATAACGGCGAAGACCCTCCCATACGCGTTGCGATTATCGATGATGACGACGACATCCGCGAAGGGCTTCGTTGGATGATTGAGCACTCGGAGGGTTTTGAGTGCGTTGGTTCATTCAGCCATTGTGGGGCGGGATTGGAAAAATTCGCCGAAGTCGTTCCAGATGTAGTCCTTATGGATATCGCCATGCCCGGGAAATCTGGAATCGAATGCGTCGAAGTGTTGAAAAGAGATTATCCTGATGTTCAAGTGCTGATGCTGACGGTGTACAGCGAGGATGAAAAAATCTTCCAGTCATTGCGTGCCGGCGCAGTAGGCTACCTGCTGAAGAAAACCCCGGTTGAAAAACTTCTGGCCGCAATCAGGGACGCGTACGCAGGGGGCGCTCCAATGTCCGGGGAGATTGCACGCAAAGTCCTGCAGTATTTTCAGCGGACTCACAACGAAGTTCCCACTTCCTCACTTTCATCAAGAGAAGTGGAAGTCCTCAACCTGTTGATCGAAGGTCACAGTTACAAGGCCATCGCTGATAAGCTCTTTCTTAGTGTCCACACAATCCGCTTCCACCTCCACAATATCTACGGAAAGCTGCACGTCAGCACCCGCGCAGAGGCCGTAGCCAAGGCCCTCCGCACAAGGCAAACGCGTTAGACCCAACGCGTAAAACCGTACATCTGTTCAGTTGCGGCTCGCCCCCTTTTGAATGCATATTAGAGGCGTAACTATTTTCATCCCGTTCTATTACAACCTGACAGGAGGCGGCCCATGCAACGCTTTACGTTGTTGATGATCGTTTTCGCAATCGGCTTTCTTGCGTTCCCTCTTGATGTCGCGGGCCAAATCCCCCGCACACTTTCCTACCAGGGCATTCTCACGGATACACTCGGTACTCCCAAACCTGATGGCAACTACGGCATCGCATTCCGGCTCTACAACGTGCCAGGCGGAGGAAGCGCTCTCTGGAATGAAACGAAGACCTTGCAGGTGCGGCGAGGGCTCTTCTCAACCATTCTCGGATCCCAGACTCCCTTTCCACCATCACTCGCGTTCGATCGCCCATATTGGCTCGGCATCCAGGTTGCGTCAGAGCCTGAGCTGTCACCACGCATCCCTTTGGCTGCATCTGGATATAGCCTCAACTCCATTAGGGCGGACACAGCGCTCTATGCCCGGGCAGGTGGCGGTGGTGGTAGCGGCAGGCTTACTCTTCCTTATGCAGACTCTGCATCCTCTCCAAACGCGATCTTTTTCATGAGCAACCAGGGAACCGGTATGGGTATGTTTGGCCACAGCAAACTGGGCCCGGGTGTGTTTGGCGGAAGCGATAGCACAAGCGCGGTGTGGGGAGTAACCTCGGGAACCGCCGTCGGTACATCCGGCGTGTTCGGACTTGCCACGGCAACGACAGGAACCGTCAACGGCGTGTATGGCCTCAGCACAGCCAGTCCACAGGGGACTGGAGTTGTTGGGTTGGGATGGCTCAATGGTGTGTATGGATTCAGCGGGAACGGAAGCGGGGGAGTCGTCGGCCAAAGTAATACCACCAATGGCGTTCGCGGAATCAGCAATACGGGCACTGGCGTCCGTGGCGAAGGACTCATCGGGGTGGTTGGGGAGGTAGGAGCAGCAGGGGGAGTCGCGGGTGTGTATGGAGTACACGCTGGAGCGGGTGGCGTCGGCGTGCTTGGTCAGGCCACTAATACAACCGGGGCTACCTGCGGTGTTCTCGGGCGTACTTTCTCCACTGCTTTTGCGGCATCGGGCGTTCGAGGAGAGGCGGCGGCGACATCGGGGCAAACCATCGGTGTGGAAGGCATCTCAACCGCAAGTCCGATCGGGACCGGCGTCGTGGGGCGCGGTAGAATAACGGGGGGATTCTTTGAGGCATTTGATCCTGCAGGCTTTGCCGGTGTGTTCAATGGAAAGGTGTCGGTAAGCGTTCTCCAGATAAACGGAGGAAGCGATCTCGCGGAACCCTTCGAGGTGGAGATGGATGAGGTCGTGGGTCCGGGAACGGTAATGAGTATAGACGCCGAGCATCCTGGTAAGCTCGTTCCCAGCGTTGAAGCATATGACACCAGAGTAGCAGGTATTGTCAGCGGCGCGGGTGGCGTGAAGCCGGGACTCACGTTGAGGCAAGAGCACATCATCGAAGGGAACACGCTCGTTGCAATTGCAGGACGTGTATACTGCAAAGCGGAGGCGAATTCCTCCCCTATTCAACCAGGTGACCTCCTCACAACGTCCAACATTTCAGGTTGTGCAATGAAGGCGACCGATCGAAAGCGGTCGCACGGTGCAGTCATAGGCAAGGCAATGAGCACCTTGAAAGAAGGTACAGGGCTCGTTCTTGTGCTCGTCAACCTTCAATAAGATGGAGTAAGGCCATGACACGTATTCTAAGAAGTGTTCTCGTTCTTGTTCTGATCATCCCGTGTATCGTGGATGCTCAGGATCGCAAGGAGGATCTGCAGAAGATCACACGCTTCTGGCGTGAGGCGATGACACCTGACGAATATAGGAATGCACTGCAAACCACCGGAATGCTTGAGGCCATTCAGCGAGGATCACAAGATCCACAAAGTAATCATTGGACTTCGCTTGGACCAGCCGGGGGTGTTTCACCATTTGGCTTTAACGGACGGATCAGCGGAGTAAGCATTGTGTCGAGTGGTGGCAATTCCTTTATCTATGTCGGCGGTTCGAGTGGTGGTTTATGGAAGAGTTCACTTTCTGCACCAGGGTGGATAAGTCTTGGAGATGGACTCCCAAACCAATCAGTCAGAGGGTTTGCAGTCAATCCGTCAAATCTCAATGAGATCATCGTCGGCACAGGTGACTTCCAGCGATTTCCAGGTGCAGGCATGTACCGAACGTCTAATGGCGGCTCGTCCTGGAGTTTTGTTCCCCTTCCCATCGGCGTAACGCCAAGTGCGTTCTACCGTGTGATCTATTTGCCAGGCAACATCAGTGTCGTGCTTGCGGCCTCGGACGGTGGTGTCCTCCGCTCGACCAATGGAGGAAGCAATTGGACTGTGACGCTCAGTGGCCATGCAACAGATCTTGGCATTGATCCGAGCAATCCTTTGATTCAGTACACTTGTGTTGCTTCTATCGCGAACCCAGGTGTTTACAAATCCACGGATGCCGGAGTAACATGGGCGTGGAAGCCAGCTCTAGTCGGGATTTGGGGACGAGCTTCTTTGGCTATTTGCCGGGATGCCCCGAACAATATTGCGGTCATGGTTGAGGGCAACAATACACTTCAAGCAGTCATCCGATCAAGCAATGGTGGAGACACGTGGACTGTGATTACTTCCAACATTCGCAGCCTGCACGGGTTCGACGGAGGCCAGATCTTCCACGCGCAGGCCATTGCGTTTCGTCCCACCAATCCGAACGCCATCTTTGTCGGCGGAGTCAAGGTTGCATTCTCGGTGGATGGGGGCCAGAATTGGCTGCAGATGGGAGACGAGGTACACAAACATGATGACGTCACCCAACTCTATTTCAGTGATATTACTGGGACCACGGTTCTTTGGATCTGCAACGACGGCGGGATCTTCCGTTACCCCCTCGGCGGTACGACTGAGAATTGGAACGGCTTGGGCACAACAGGGCTTCGATGCTCACAGGTTGACTACATGGACGCGCAGCGTACAATGGTTGTCATGGGTCTCCAGGACGATGGAATTCTCAGGTCAACTGCATCTGGAAGCGATTGGGAAACCATCTCTGTTTCGGATGGATTCGATTGTGAAATTACGGATGATCTAACGCTCGAGTTTTGGTACTCAGACGGTATCTATTCCGGCCCGGCAGCACAGGTCTTCAAGCAGCCTCTGACCGGTCCCCCGCAGGCCACAAACAACTTTGATAACCAGGTTGGGTTGTTCTTCGATCGGTTTGTCAATAGGGTGTATTCTACCGGTCCCCGCATCAATTCGAGTCCGCGCGCATCTCCCTCCTGGTCGACCGACGCCAACCTCACGTCAGGCTACGGCGGAGGGCGAATCTTCGGCAGCCCTCTGGTTGGCCGTACTCTCTATGTTGCCGGAGGACCAAATGCGGGAATCGCCATTTGCCGTTACAATGGCTCGTGGGATACAAGCTATTATAGCTTCAGTTTCACTCCTGGCGAAGGCGTGGAGACCATATTTACCTCAACAGACAATGAGGGTGAAGCATGGGTTGGATTGAAAAGAGCCGTCACAGGAATGCCAATGCTGTTTCAAACCCTCGATTACGGCATGAGTTGGCAAAACAGAACCGGAACATTGTCAGGGTTGAAGTCCATCCGTGCTATTATCACCAAGCCCCTGAATCCTCGCGAAGTGTACGTGGGCACCGACATTGGAGTGTTCCGGTCTCTTGACGGCGGGGTAACATGGTCGCCGTTCCAAGACGGCTTGCCAATCGTGTCGTGCACCGACCTGCGGTACATTATTGACCCGGCTCATTCCGGAAACGACAAGCTCATCGTGGCAACCTACGGTCGAGGATTGTACGAACGAACGATTACGACCAGTCCTATTGTGTACACCGATCAGACAGCTTCAGGATTTGAAGATGGCACATTTGAGCATCCATACAATACGATGGGAGAAGGCATTACAATCGTGCCTACCAACGGAATGCTTGGCTTGCGTGGAGGACAGACTTTCACGGTTACCGTTTCGCTGAGTAGACCAATGACGATCAAGAGCTATGGTGGCGTAGCGACTATCAACCGATAATCGGGCGTACATGATGAACGTTGCCCGTTATGATCCGGGTGTATCCTTGCACGCAAGACAAACAAATCAGTAAAGAGGGAGAAACCATGAAAAGGCTTATCGCCACAGTAACTCTGATAGTATCATTCATCATCCAGCTCAGTGCCCAAATCCCCCGTACTCTCTCCTATCAGGGAATTCTCTCTGACACATCGGGAAATCCCAAACCCGATGGCACATACGGCATCACCTTCCGAATCTATAATGTTCCGAGTGGGGGAAGTGCTCTATGGTCAGAGACGAAATCCCTTCCAGTAAAAAGAGGTCTCTTCGCCACCGTTCTGGGTAATCAGACTGCATTTCCGGCTTCGCTCGCGTTCGACCGACAGTATTGGCTCAGCATTCAGCCGGCAGGTGATCCGGAGCTGTCGCCCCGCATTCAACTCACCGCAGTTGGCTACAGTCTGAACTCAGCCAGGGCCGATACGGCGCTATACGCACGCACCGCGCCCGGCTCGGCAATCGCTGATAGCGCGAGGATTGCCGGGACTGTTCCGAACAACTCCATTACGAGTCTGAAGATTGCTCCCGGACAGGTTGTGAAGAGCCTCAACGGCATGCGAGATGGAATTACGTTGCGTGGACAGGGAGCCGCAAGTATCACCTCCAACGGCGATACGATAACGATTACTACTCCACCACCGAGTGGCGGCACAGGAGTCCAATCGCTGCAAAACACCAACAACTCCCTCGATATTCTCAATCCGACCGGACCAAACGTTACTGCAAACATCAAAGTACCACTTACGTTAAGTGCGCCGGTGAGTTCACAGCCTGCCGTTTTCTCTGCAACGAACACTATCGCGACCGGCCTTCTTCACGGGATCGTTGGCCGCACAAGCTCAACAACACAAAATGCAACGGGAGTGTATGGAGAAGGGCTTGCGAGTTCGGGATTGACATCAGGTGTTCAGGGATGGGCGACGAACAGTTCATCGGGCACAGGTGTCGTTGGTGTTGGAACGGCAAATGGCGGATACTTCCGCTCCGAAAGTGGAACCGGCAATGGAATCATTGGTACCAGTGCAAACAGCATTGGTGTTTATGGTGAGAGCAACACAAACTTTGGCGTCTTAGGGCGGGGAGGAACTGGTGTGTACGGTCAAGGCGGTTCACACGGTGGCTCGTTCTCAGGCAGCAGCTTTGGAGTGTACGGTTTGAGCAGCAGTGGTACGGGAATCTTTGGGCAAGGCGGAACCCATGGTGGTTCGTTTGTTGGCAGTGACTTCGGCGTGTATGGATCGGGGAC
>CAYHRX010000086.1:0-9748 GCA_964359075.1 uncultured Chitinophagales bacterium | reverse complement strand
GCCGAAACATGTAGAATGCCGTGAGTCCGGCGCCCAGCAGCACCATCACCCAAAGCACGTAGTACCCATGGGCGAATGTCTTCCACAGAATCTCATCCTTGCTGAAGAACCCGGCCAACGGAGGAATACCTGCGATGGCGATTGTACCAATCAAGAATGTCTTGTATGTGGTGGGAAGATGGCTCCTGAGTGCGCCCATCTTCCTGATGTCTTGCTCGTCGTGCAGTGCATGGATGACTGCGCCGGAGCCGAGGAAGAGCAGCGCTTTGAAGAACGCGTGCGTTAACAGGTGGAAGACTCCGGCAGCAAACGCGCCGACGCCGAGCGCAAGAAACATGTAGCCAAGCTGGCTCACAGTAGAATAGGCGAGCACCTTCTTGATGTCGTTTTGAACAAGACCAATCGATGCCGCCATCAACGCTGTACATGCGCCGATAATTGCCACGACTTCCATCGTCACCGGAGCAAGCACATACAGAACAGCACATCGGGCGACCATGTAGACACCGGCAGTGACCATTGTTGCAGCATGGATGAGTGCACTCACAGGCGTCGGTCCAGCCATGGCATCGGGAAGCCAGACGAACAAGGGTATCTGCGCCGACTTGCCCGTTGCACCAAGGAACAGCGCCAGCGTAATCCACATGACTACTGGCGTCCCCACTGAAAGCGTCGACGCGTGCGCAAACACCGTGTTGAAATTCAGCGAGCCGAACGTTGTGAAGATCAGGAACATCCCCACAAGGAAGCCAAAGTCGCCGATGCGGTTGACAACGAATGCTTTCTTTGCGGCGTCGCCTGTCGTGCCCTTCTCAAACTTCCTGTCGTACCAGAACCCGATGAGCAGATACGAACAGAGACCGACGCCTTCCCAACCCAGGAACAGAAGGAGGAAGTTGTCTGCAAGGACGAGGTTGAGCATGGCAAAGATGAACAGGTTGAGGTACGAAAAGAACCTCCAGAATCCCGGATCGCCATGCATGTACCCGATGGAGTAGACATGAATCAGGAACCCGACGCCAGTGACGATGAGCGTCATCAGGATGGAGAGCTGATCGACCTGGTACGCGAAGCTTGCGCTGAGATCGCCGGCAGTAATCCAGTTGAAGAGATAGACGACGTAGGATCGCTCATCCGGCGGCTTGCCGAGCATCTCGAAAAGGATCGCAGCCGCGATGAGAAACCCGATGCCAACTGTCGCCGATCCGATGATCCCCACCAGCGATTCTGACTTCAGCTTTCTCCCAAAGAGTCCGTTGATCAAAAAACCAACAAGCGGAAGGAAGACTGCATAACCAATGTACTGGTGTGCCATAGATTGAGCTTCTACCACTTCAAGATGTTGATCTCGTCGATGTTGACGGTCTGCTTGTTCCGGAAGAGTGCAATCACAATCGCCAGCCCCACTGCAGCTTCAGCGGCAGCAACTGCCATCACGAAGAACACGAGCACCTGTCCGGTGATATCTCCAAGGTACGAGGAGAATGCAATGAGGCTCAGGTTCACGGAGTTGAGCATCAGCTCGATGCACATGAACACCACAATGGCGTTACGCCTGGTAAGCACTCCAGCTACGCCAATAGTAAAGAGGACTGCGCTCAATCCAAGATACGCTGAAAGTGAAATAGACATGGTAAAATCTTAGGAACGTTTTTTTGCCAGCACAACTGCGCCCACTATGGCAGCAAGAAGGAGCAGTGACGTGACTTCAAAGGGAAGCAAGAACTTTGTGAACATGGCGCTCCCCATCGCCTCGATGGTCCCGAGGCTTTGCGCCTTCGGGGAGAGCACCGCCGGGCCGCCGTTTGAGGCGACAATGTACAGCATCTCCAGCAGGAATCCGGTGACGAGCACAACCCCGACGATCTTCTTCACGTCGAACTTTTCGGTCAGCCTGGATTCATCCCCCAGGTTCAGCAGCATGATGACAAAAACCACGAGCACCATGATCGCACCGGTATAAACGACAATCTGCAGGACTGCAAGAAGCTGCGCCTGGAGAAGCAAGTACAACAGAGCGATACAGAAGAAGTTCGCTATCAGGGAAATGGCACTCATGACGGGATTGCGCTGCAGGATGACCAGTAGTGCCGAAACAATTGCACACGCAGCGACCACGAAGAAGAGAATCGAATCCAAGCTCACGGGAAGAAAACCGTTATCGGCGATGGCTCAAGAAAACTGGTACAAAGATAGCACAAAGTTTCCTGAGAATCAAAGCGGCTCCTGATTCTGAACGGAGTCCAGCGAGTTAGTAGAAGTAGTAATGGAACCCAATCTGCGGAAGCGGCAGAACATTCCCGTCGGAGAAATACGTGAACATCAATTCGACTGTCGTGTGGATGCCCGGCGTGACTGCAAACTCGCCCCCGATGCCAAGACCAAGGCGTGTCGGGGCGTTCATGTCGTTGCCGTTCTTTCCGGAGTAGTAATGGCCAAAGCCTCCGCCAACGAAGAACCGGTTTGATGAACTCCTCACGAGATCAAACTGCGCCTCCACTCCTATGTCATACGAGAGTTTCTCGTCAACCTTGATGATGCCTCCGGTAACCTGGTAACTCAACTGTGACGGCAAATGATGTCGGAAGCTCAATCCGAGCCCGGTTGTCGCTCCACCCCACAAGCCAAGACCGAAAACGTTCTCACGCAAGCCAGGCTCCTGACCTTTGTCGGGGAGAACGACTTGCGCATATGATGAGCTGACGCTCAGGAAGACAGCAGCAAGTGTAATTCGGATGGAGTTCATGTTCATGAGATCATTCCTCTTGATTTAGCCGAGTTCATGTCGCTCCGATGGAGCTTTGGGATATTAGCTCTTGTGGTCACTACAAACATTTCGCCCCAACGGGGCTGTAATCGCACCTCAACTCCGGTAGGAGTGAGATGTTTATAGAACGTATTCTTCCCTTGAGCATCAAGCTCCGGTAGGAGCGACATGAAATCATGCTCGTGCGTAGCATCAGTGGGTCATTTGTCGAGCACCATGTTTCCCACCACTCCATTTATCCACCACTCCAGCAATCCAAATTCTCTCCTACCCGCTCCTCACCCACCGCGCAATCTCCTTCATGCTCGGTCTCTTTCCGGTCGAAAGAATGGCGATCCGGAAGATCCTCCCCGCTGCAACCATCGCAGCGTAGGTCGATGCAACCATGATAATGATTGTGATGATAATTTCCCATGCAGAAGGAACCTGAATCGGGATCCTCAGCGTCATCATTGTGGGCGTGAGCAGCGGAATGTACGAGAGCACCTTGATCCATGTCGCCCCCGGGTTCTGGATTGCCGGCAGCGCGAGAGCAATCGGCAGCACCACAATGAGCACAAGGTAGCTTGTAATCTGCTGAGCCTCCTGTTCGGTGGTCAACGGAGAACCTACGCCGATGAAGATGGCAGCATAGAAAAGGTAGCCGAGCACGAAATACACAAGCAGCAGCAACGCCTGTCCCGGGGCAATCATCGTTACGCCGAACTGCAGCGACAGCGCGAGACCGATCAAACCCCAGAGGCCAATCTGAGTGAATCCCAATCCGCTAAGCCCGAGCACCTTGCCGACCATGAGATCAGTCGGAGAGACCGATGAGACGAGAATCTCCACAATCCGGTTTGCCTTTTCTTCGATGACACTCCGCACGAGTAGTTGTCCGGACGTCAAGATCAAAAAGAATAGCATCATCAGGAAGACATACGCCGAGAAAAACACAGTCATGAAGTCGCCCTTCTCCTTCTCCCCTGTCTTGGAGAGCTTGATGGTTTTGACATCGACCGGCGTTCGAAGCCTTGACATCAGCATCGGGTCGAGCCCAAGCTGCGCAAGTTTCTTCTCTGTCATGATATTGCGCATCGCTTCCTCAATCCTGTTGGCAATGCGGAAGTCGCCCACATGCCTGGAACGGTACTCCACCAAGCTGTCAACAAACGGGTCTTCCCCAATGATGCAATAGCCCTCAATCTCATCGCGCATCACCCTTCCGTTTGCAAGCTGCACCGCTTCGTCCAGATGGGTGTTCTTCCCCACAGCAATCGTCTGCACCACATAGTTCGGCTGACCTTTGGGCAGTTTGTGCTTCTGCAAGCGTTCCGCAAGGGGCCCACTAAACTCCCCGTTCAAGTCGATCACCCCGACAACTTTAGTGTTCTCGTCTTCACTCGTGGCAAGCAAGGTCGGGAGGAGCATCATCCCCACCATGATCATGGGCGTGACGAAGAGTCCAATCAGGAACGCCTTGCTCTTCACCTTCTCAAGATACTCCCACTTTGCCACAACGAACGCCTTGCTCATGCCAGTGCCGTGCCTCCGAGCGATGGACTGACATCTTCCTTCCTCTCGTCCGGTCCGGTTCCTCCAACGAGTCGGATGAAAATAGAATTGAGCGAAGGCTCGAGTACCTCAAACTTCCTGATGTCCACCCTGCCATTCAAGTATGAAAGGATCACCTGCGGGACAAAGCCATCCTCCAGCTCAAGCTCAGCCGAGTTCTGGTACATGTTTGCCCGACGCACACCCGGCATCGTGGACATGAACGCCCCATCGCCGTCGAACTCAACAAGCACGGAGTTCTTCCCGTATCGCCGCTTGACATCATGGACATTACCATTGAGCACCACTCGCCCGCGGTTGATCAAGCAAAGCGTGTCGCTCAGCTTCTCTGCCTGATCCATTTGGTGCGTTGAGAAGATAATCGCCTTGCTGCACTGCTTCAACTCAAGGAAGATATCTTTGAGCAGAATCTGGTTGACGGGATCAAGTCCGGAGAAAGGCTCATCAAGGACAATGAGGATTGGATCGTGTATGATGGCAATGATGAACTGAACCTTCTGCTGGTTCCCCTTGGAAAGTTCTTCGACCTTCTTGTCTTTGTATGGGAGGAGATTAAAGCGCTGCAGCCATTTGTAGGCCTCAGCCTTTGCAGGCCCGGCGTTCATTCCACGGATCTGGGCGAAGTATAGGATGGTATCCCAGAGCTTGCTCTTGCGATAGAGGCCGCGTTCCTCCGGGAGATAGCCTACCTGGTTCCGAGTGAGATCGGAGAACCTCCGTTCGTCGTACGTGATCTCCCCACCATCGGGTTGGAGGATGTTAAGGATCATCCGGATCGTTGTGGTCTTGCCGGCGCCGTTGGGGCCGAGCAAACCGAGGATTTCGCCTCGCTGGACTTCGAAGGACACGCCGTCAACAGCAAGGACTGAGGTGAACTCTTTTCTGAGGTTGGTCGCTTTTAGCATGACTGATAGTAGCCTCACCTCGGAGTGACGATCCGAGATGGGTCTTGGAAAAGGCGACATCCCACACGACTGCGGGACAACAGCAGACATGCGGGGTGAGAATACATGATTGCATCTGCCAATGATGCGTTCAGACCTCGAACTCCTTGCTTGACACCTGTGATTGTCGGATGATAGACCTCAAGGTGCCAAAGCGAATCTCTCTATGATTGGGAACCGGTACAGTGATTGTTGAGGACCCCAACTTCTTTTGCATCACGATATGACTGCCGCGTTGTCTAACAACTTCAAATCCATGCTTCGACAAGATTTGACAAACCTCTTTGCCCGAGAAGACTCGCAACCTACCCAACAGCTATCTCCAGCCTTGTTACGAAGACTTCACTGTGTAGGCGCTCCCGAACCTCTTCTTCAGAGGCAGTCTCAAAAAACAACTCCAGTGCTTCCTTGAGGTTCTTACGGGCCTCTTCGACGGTGTCTCCTTGACTGGCAACATCAAGCTCAGGACAGAGAGCAACGTATTGGTCCTCTTCTCGCTCAATGATTGCCGTAAACTGTCGGGTGTTGTTCATTGTGAAACTCCTCTCTTGGACTCCGTGCCCATAGTGTAGCAAACTTTCCGATTCAAAACAATTGGGAAGGGAATATGTCCGACTTCCTGGATGCGCATGACGTTCGGTGGCCACACCGTGCCCGCCTCTATGCTTTTCTTTCTTGGCAAGAATGAGGCGGGCATGGAACGAACACAATATGTCGCGCCAAACAGCGCTTCAACCTTGGCTCACCAAATGATGTGAGTGTCGTGGCCACATTTGTTAGGCGTTCGGCGCACCGCGCACCGCTACTCCTGCAATTCCCGGACTTCGACTCGAAACTATTACAGGGTTGAAATATTGAAAGCCCCTTGGCTGTCCATTGATGATGCAGGATGTGTTTCGAGTTTCAAGCTTGTCTATGGAGATGAATACTCTTGTGCGATCTGTTTCCCGTACCCACGATTCACCTTCTTGCACAACCATGTACCTCTTGTCATCATCAATGAAGCCGGGGTATACGTTAGACGGCCTGATGCCGAAATTCTCAGAGAAGGGATATGCTCCAGTCACAAGAATTCTGAAGAAGGCGACGCCGCTAACCGGACACGCAAGATCAACCATGTAGTACGCTCCGTCTGGGCCGAGCCTGTAATATGTACCGGCTTCTAGTTCAATACCTGTTCGGGCTCCCCGACTCACCCATCCACCGTCTTGTCGTGGTAGTTTCAGAGTATCTTGAATCACTTTGGCGCTCGATGCCGCACGCTCTCGAATTGTTCTTTCCTCATTTGCCATCCTTACCATAAAGGAATCAAGACCAAGTGTCTGAAAGGTTGCAACAACTGTGGGCGGATATTGAGGCACGCTGTTTTCCACAAATCGATGATCATCCATGATTTCTGGAATGGGTTTGTTATAGAAAGAATCGGCACTTGCAGGATCATCCTTATCCCACAACGTAGATGTTCCCGGCGGCACGATCGCTCTCGCAAACAGAGTTCTTCTGCTAATGATGACGAGGCCATTTCCGACAGTGGACGAAAGCTCGTAGTGGCCAACCGTCTGAATGCAAAGTGCCGTATCCGTCACCATCATCGACTTCACGGAGCAATCCACGAGTGCTGGATGCCGAAGTACGCCAACCTTATTGGTATTAGGGTCATAGAATCCGATTCCACCGTAACCTTCCCACCCCTCTCCTTCGTAAAATCCAAAACCAACCCAGACCTTTCCGTCAGCCTCGCAAACTGCGCTAATCGTTGAAGAAACATCCTGAACAACATCGATGAATCTCTCTCTGCCTTCGTCAAAGCCAAAATGACTTCTCACATGGGGGCGATATTTCAAGAGCATTGAGACGGTGGGAAAGGTGAAATTGCCGACGGTTTTCCATTGGCCGGCGGTTTTGGCCAAAACTCGATAACCAGTGACAATAAACGAATCCTTCGCAACGGTGACCGAATACGATTCTGGCTGATCTTGACTGTAGAGAGGCGTTGTCCAGAAATCACACGGTGCGAAGAAAACAAAGAGAGTGAGGATGTACGATTTCATTTTGCAAACGGATGATGGTGCTATGAGTGCAATTTCCAAAAAACTAGTAGCGATGCGCTGACGTCTAACGTTCAGCAACAGCGCAACGCCACACTCTTTGCCTTTTCTTTTCTGGCAAGAATGTGTGTGGCGTTGAACGAACTCAACTTGTGGAGCAAACATTGCTTCAACATTGACTTACCAAATGATGTGAGTGTCGCTGTTGCGTTTGTTAAGCGCCGTTTGCACCTCGGCGTCAACTATTATGCAACTCAATGAAGCAGAGGATTGAATATATCTTCGATAATTTCCTTGAGTACAGTATCATTTGGCTGACCTCATCAGTTGCTTCGGCAAGCAACATGAATGGGCGTTTGTCGTCTGGTATGCACGGACTTATGGCTTGTGCATTTTCAACAAGTGTCGCGGCAAGCTTTTCTCTCTTCCATGATTTCTTTACTGGCACACCAGCATTCGCTGCAATTGACATCATCTCATCTTTCGTAAGAACAGAAACAGTCTTTGACACATCCGTTGCCCTCGAAATGAGAGTTGAGTTGATGAGTTCAGTTTCCACCTCGGGTTGATTGAGACCGAAGCTGCGCAAACGGTATTCGGTTGATAACGAAATAGGCTGGTGAGAACCCAAGTTTAGCGTCTTGCTGTGTTCGTGTTGGCGCTCCATAGAATAGAACAAAAGAAGTCTGGCACCGATACTCAGCTTGCGAAATCTCTCAGCGTGAATTCCTCTGGCTGGTGGCACGAGTTGGTTCACGTCCTCTTCTTTGAAGTAGTCAATTGAGCGCCAGTATTCCAATTCTCGACGCATCTTTCGCAACCATCCGTTTCCGGTTTCAATCAACTCTACTATTTTCCCTCTAGGCTTCAGGTCATTGACACAAGTTGCCCACGACAAGATTCGAGTGGCGAGAATATCTGGACCCGCCCAAAATTCTGTGCCTCCACCCTCCTTTGAGAGCACAATCCAGGTCGCCAGCATTTCAAGGCGAGCCGTCTCGTCTGCAAATGCCAAGTACTGGTCGAAGTGGAAATGAAGAATCTCTGAAACTTTGTTTTCCATCCAACTATTGGTGACGCCAAGACCTGGGTTTGCCCGAATGATTTCTTGCATTAGTTGTGAGACTGAATCTGTGTCGCCATTCCTCAGGCGCTCAATTATGAACCTAGTGAAATCGGTACACGGTACTCGTGAGCCCGGGGAATAGACAGCATCGTTGAAGGGATAGTCAGGATGCCCCAAGCCAGCAATTGCTTGCCGAAGCTGTTCGAGCGGCTTCGTAAGGGTTGGTGAGGAGGGTGTGCTCATGTCCACTATGAATTTCGCAAGTTGTGTTGGTTCATATTGATGGTCAGGCCTGCTGTGGTTTCTCGTTGTACCACGGTTTGTCGGTTACATATGCTTCCAGATTTTGCAGATTTGCGGTATGTGGACCACAGATGAAAACGCGATACTCAGGTGCGATATCAGGAGGGAAAATGATAATCTGTGCCATCAAATGTGCAAATTCCTCGACGGCGGCGAACGTGCGGATGATGAGATGAGCGACAAGAGACCTTACCGAGCCGAGTTTGTTTCGTTGAGTGTTCGCCTCACACCAAATATCCATTGACGAGAATGGTTTCGTGTCAGTTGAGACAGCAAAGCCATTCTCTGTGGAAAATACGAATTCAAAACTCTTGCCGCTGTGAGAAATGTAGTCTCTGAATTCACACAACCAAGTGAAGAAACCAGCTTGCCTAAGGTAGTACTCCGCCATCGGCTCGGGAATCGCATACCTGCTCATCATCTGTTCCTTGGTCATCTGTGTGCTGCCCTGGAATATCATCCCCCGGAAGGATGAAGAAAGCTTTCGCTTGCCGAGTTGTGGGTCATGAAACTTGAACCTTGACCACATCTTGGAGATGCATTCTTGCAACAGGTCATAGAGGCTGCGACACACTGAGAAAAGATATTCCAGTTCGGTCGTGACGAACCGTTCAGCCACGAAATGAGTTTGCTTCCACTCCCTGTAAAACAAGTCGAGCTTTGCAAGCGAAGTTGCGATGTTTTGAAGGTCATCATAAATCCCATCAATGAACGGAACAATCTCTTCCCAGTAGGCACGTTTACACATGAAGTCAAAGAAAGCCAAGTAGACATCAGACTCGCCCTGTGGTGCTTTAGCAAAGTATTGACCTTCCCTCATTTTGCTGGGTCTCATTCTTTGCAAGCCGTTGTTTGCAGGAAGCCATAACTCCCAAGTTCCATCTTGGTGATAACAAGGGAAGAGGGGGATAACACGACCTTGAAGGTCGCCAACCTGCAGATAGGTGATTTTACTCAGCTCTTCTGGCTTTATCTTGAAACTCATGTTAAGACAATCCTAGTGCAAATGGCGCTAACGTTAAGGGTTGTATCTGTGGTTGAGCCAAGACCTCTTCCAGTGCTGCGA
>CAYHRX010000085.1:0-9755 GCA_964359075.1 uncultured Chitinophagales bacterium | reverse complement strand
ATCCACTTCGTGAAGATGAAAGCGGTCACTCAGGCCGCATTTGATATCGCAGCCACGGCTGTCAGCATTGCACTTGGACTCATCGGTATCATGGCGCTGTGGCTTGGCGTGATGAAGGTGGCCGACGAAGCCGGGCTGCTGAAGGTGCTCACTCGTCTGCTGACGCCAATCACCAGGCGACTCTTCCCGGATGTGCCTTCGGACCATCCCGCGGTGGGAGCAATGATTATGAACATCGCCGCAAATATGCTCGGATTGAGCAACGCAGCCACACCGCTTGGACTCAAGGCGATGGAGGAACTCAACAAGCTCAATCCGAAAGTCGGTACCGCAACGAATGCAATGGTCACGTTCCTTGCCATCAACACCGGTGGACTGATACTGATCCCGGCGACTGCGATTGCCGTGCGTGCGACTGTGGGGTCGGCGAATCCGGGAATCATCATCGGCACCTCAATTGTTGGGGCGGGCTGTGCAACGATTGCCGGAGTTCTTGCTGCAAAGGTTCTCCAACGGCTTCCCCGCTACAAGAGAGACATGCCAGCCCGACCGCTGTCTGGCGGGGAGGTGAGCAATGGCTGACCTCCTCCGCTCCATCATCAACATCATCTCCATCTTTGCGATACCGCTTGTGCTGCTCGTGTTCCTGAGCTGGGGGTTCTTCAAGAAGGTGAAAGTGTACGAGGTGTTCGTCGAGGGTGCAAAGGATGGCTTCAACACGGCTGTGCGCATCATCCCCTATCTCGTGGCCATGCTTGTGGGGATTGCCATCTTCCGGGCCAGCGGAGCAATGGAAGTGCTCACCACGATTCTCGCGCCAATCACATCACTCATCGGCATGCCGCCCGAGACGTTGCCCATGGCAATCATGCGGCCGCTTTCCGGCAGCGGCTCGCTCGGCATCATGACCGAGCTGATGAAAACCCACGGCCCCGACTCACTTATTGGGATCATGGCCTCCACAATGTACGGCAGCTCGGAG
The DNA here is from genome assembly GCA_964359075.1 of uncultured Chitinophagales bacterium. Classification (GTDB taxonomy): domain Bacteria; phylum Bacteroidota; class Ignavibacteria; order UBA10030; family UBA6906; genus UBA11986. The sequence continues at coordinate 8,773 of CAYHRX010000085.1, read as the reverse complement.
ACGACGTTCTATGTTCTGGCCGTGTATTTTGGGGCGGTGAGTATCAAGAACACACGCCATGCGGTTCCGGTCGGCATCATTGCCGATGTTGTTGGAATGCTGGCGGCAGTGTGGATTGTGAATCTGTTTTTGGGGTAGAGTTGTTTCCGCCGTGCTATCGGAACACCCGTCTGCCAGCGGTGGGCAGGCTGATGACGCTGATCTAACTGATCAACACGAGATTGAGTAACAGATGCTACACACGAGCTTGATTTCATGTCGCTCCTACCGGAGCTCGATGCTCGAGGGAAGGAATACGTTCTACAAATATTTCACTCCTACCGGAGTTGAGATGCGATGACAGCCCTGTAGGGGCGAAATGTTTATAGAAACCACAAGGGCTAATGGCCTAAAGCTCCATCGGAGCGACATGAAGCTTGCTTGGGAATGGTAACGACCATTAACAAAAGCCGTTGCGTAACCTAATCAATCTATATCTGTTTCGTCTGTGTTCCTTCTCTCTCTCTGTGGCTTTTCCCTTGCTTTTCAAGGGTTCGGTGTCTATATTTTTGCAAAGTTTTGTAATAGCTCTCCTACCACAATCGTTGCTCTCAATTCATGGATTTCCGGCGTATTGCCCTTCCAATGCTGTTGGTCCTGTTCTCACTGCATGGTGTTGGGGCAGAGGTCACTAGAATTCTCCGCTCAAGCATCACTGCAGCAACGGTCTATAGCGACCGGGCTGTAGTTACGCGAAAGGGAACAGGCCACTTCGCGGCAGGGCAATATGCTGTTCGATTCACAGGTCTTCCTCCTTCACTCAACGACCAATCAGTACGAGTCTCAGGCGCTGGAACTGCGCCAGCAAAAATTCTCGATGTGCGTGTAGAAAGCGTGTTCACGGATTCGATCGTCAGTCAGCGATTACGGGGGCTTCAGGAGAAACTGAAATCGTTGAATGATCAATTGCGAAAGATCAATGACCGTATCGCTGTCTTGAATCAACAAAAAGAGTTCCTGAACAAGATATCTGTTTCCTCGCCGGAGATCATCGCGAGAGATCTGAAGGCACAACGTCCGGCCGTTGAAGACTGGCAGAAGTTGCTTGGGTTTCTCGACGCGAACCTGACTCGTCTGAATGAAGAGTTGTTTGATTTGGATCAGCGAAAGTCGGATGCCTCCACGAAGATTTCGGGTCTTCAAAGCGACTGGAACAAGACTGGTGTATCCAACGTGCCTCGGGAGAAACAAATCGTCGTTGGATTGGAGGTTCAGTCCGACGGTGATCTGAATTTCGAGACTTCCTACCTTGTTCCTCATGCCGGATGGAAGCCTCTGTATGATATCCGTGTGTCTTCTGCCGACAACAAGGTTGAGCTATCCTACCACGGAGTAGTGTGGCAGAGTTCAGGAGAGGATTGGAACGACATCAACCTTTCTCTTTCAACGGCCCAGCCTGCCGTGGGAGGTGTTCAGCCGCAAATCTCTCCGTGGTACGTTGATCAGTATGGAGCTTTGAAGGGAAGCTTGTACGGTTATGTCCGCGACGCATCCAGTGGCGAGGCACTCGTGGGCGCGAACGTTCAAATTGTAGGATTCGGATACGGTGCGGCAACCGACGCGGCTGGATACTATTCTGTTAACGGCATTCCAGTAGGTTCATACGAAGCTCGTGTGAATTACCTAGGGTACACGCCTTCATCCAAAAGTATTCGTATCACTCCAAACCAGCGGACGGTCTTTGATGCTCGACTTGAAGCAGCGAATGTCTCAGTTCAGGACGTGACGGTAACCGCTGAGCGTCCGATCATTAGCAAAAGTGCCACACACTCTTTGGCGATAAGAGGTGGCCAGGGAGCAACAGTTGAAACTCCTCCTCCGGTTCCAACTCCGCTCCAGCTAACCAGCGCAGACGTGAGTGAAAGTGCAACCTCAGCTACGTTTGAAATTCCCACTAAGAGTTCTATACCCAGCGACAATACGAAGCACAAGGTGACAATCACGGTGGCTTCGATTGCCGGTGAGTTCAGCTACTCTGCAGCGCCAAAGCTGCGTCCGAATGCGTTTTTCAAGGTCGATCTGTCAAACTCCACAGAGTACCCGCTGCTTTCCGGCTCAATGAGCGTGTTTGTTGATAACGGTTTCGTGACAACCTCTCAGCTTTCGAATGTGGCTCCGGGAGAAAGGTTTGACGCGTATCTCGGTGTTGACAACGGGATTCGAGTCGAGAGGATACTTGTTAGCAAGCTTACCGAGACGGGTGGAGTGTTCTCGAAGACCACCAAGGTTACGTACAATGCTATCATCAAGATCGAGAATCTGAAAAAGACGCCTCAAGTACTAACTGTGCAGGACAACATTCCCTTCTCTCAGAATGAAAGAATTGAAGTGAGAGTTGATTCTCCCAAAGGAAATGAGGCGACGCGTGACGCAAACGGAGTGATCACCTGGAGAGCTAGTCTAAACCCTGGTGAGAAACGAGAGTTCAAGCTCATATTCAGCGTCGAGTATCCGTCCGAGTTAAATGTCACTGGGTTAGAGTGATTCATCCCGATGAACCTACTCAATAAGCTTGTCGTTGCAACACTCCCTGCAGTCCCCAAGCCTATTGTCCGACACTTTGCGGGTCGCTACATCGCCGGTGAAACGCTGGCGGATGCCGTCCGCTGTGTCCGTCAACTGAACAGTGAAGGCGTCTGTGCCACGATGGATGTGTTGGGTGAGGACATTACCAATGCCGGAGAGGCAGCAGCCTCGCGCAGAAACTCCATTGATGTCCTCCACTCGATTACCAAAGAGAAGCTTGACTCGAACCTCTCCATCAAACTCACATCACTTGGTCTCAAGCTCGGCAAAGACATTTGTACGGACAATGTCCATGAGATCCTCAAAGTTGCTGCGGGCTATGGCACGTTCGTACGGTTCGATATGGAGGATTCGAGTTGCACGGCCGATACAATCGCCATCTTCAAGACCCTTCAGCAGGAATATCCCAACATCGGCATTGTGCTACAGTCGTACATGCGACGCTCCGAGGATGATACCAGGAGATTGATAAACTCCAGAACCAACTTCCGCCTATGCAAAGGCATCTACAAAGAGCCACCGGAGATTGCTTTCCAGGGACGAAGGGAAGTGCAGGACAACTATCTCATGCTCCTTGAGATGATGCTGCGAAACAAGTGCTACGTCGGCATTGCAACACACGACATCGTTCTTGTTGAAGGTGCGTACCGTTTGATCAAGGAACTGGGACTTAGGAAGAATGAGTACGAGTTTCAGATGCTTCTCGGTGTACGTCCGGAGTTGAGAAAGAGGCTCATTGCCGACGGACATAAGGTACGACTGTACGTGCCGTTTGGCGAACACTGGTATGGCTATTCCACCAGACGGTTCAAAGAGAACCCTGAGATCGCGGGGTACGTGTTTAGGGCGCTATTCGAAAAGAATGTGTAAAGCTCTCACTAACCCACCACTACAATAAAGGAGTCATTATGGCTGACGTCAAATCCTCCGGGGGACCTGCGCTGAAGTACAAGCCGTACGTTCCAGTGGAAACCGACATGCAAGAGTTCACCATGCGTGCGCTCGTTATCGGGTTGATCATGTCGGTCGTCCTCGGCGCTGCAAATGCCTATCTTGGATTGAAAGCAGGAATGACGATTGCTGCAACCTATCCGGCTGCAGTCATCGGCATGGCACTGCTGCGAATCATGAAGGGCTCGATTCTTGAAGAGAACTTTGCCCGCACGGTCGGCTCGATTGGTGAGTCGGTTGCGGCAGGAGCAATCTTCACCATCCCGGCATTCTTCATTGCCGGAATATGGCCGAACTTCTCGGACACGCAGCACTACTGGGAGTCGACAGCCATCATGGTTGCCGGTGGCGTCCTCGGCATTATGTTCGTGGCGCTGTTGCGACGTGTCATGGTAGAGGATGTTGAGCTGCCGTTCCCCGAGTCTGTGGCGGCGTCCGAGATCCATAAGGCCGGACGCACGGGTGGGACCGGCGCAAAGTTCCTGTTCGGTGCGATGGGTGTTGGCGCGTTGATTCAGTCGTTGGGACAGTTCAGGTTCTTCGCGACGTCGTGGGAACACTTCGTCGGGTTCTCTAAGTCCGTCATCGGACTACGGACGGCGGGGAATGTGAATGCGCAGAGCGGCATCCTGCTGAGCTCTCCCGGTGTGAGCCCTGCGTACATCGGCGTTGGTTACATCATCGGACCGAAGCTGGCGTCGCTGAACTTCAGCGGCGGGCTGCTGGCGTGGGGTCTTTTCGTTCCCATTCTCACGTACTTCATCGGCCCGACACTTCTTCCGGATACTTCTGCGGCAACTGAAGAATCATGGGTCACCATGGCCAACATGGTGTGGCGGTACATCGTGCGTCCCATCGCTATTGGCGGTATGCTTGTCAGTGCGGGGTTTACGTTGTTCAGGATGCGCAAGAGCCTCATCACCGGCATCAGGCGCTCTGTGGGAGACGTGAAGAAGGCCGCGACAGGCGAACACGTCACGGTCCGCACCGAAGCAGACCTCAACTTCAAGTGGATCATGAGAGGCATCGGTGCGTGTGCCGTGGCAACGTTCTTCATCTACAACCATTTCTCCGGCGATGTCGGCGCAGCGCTTGTTGCAACAGTCGTGATGATAGTTGCAGGGTTTTTCTTCGCAGCCGTATCCGGTTACCTGGTCGGGATCATTGGTTCCAGCAACAATCCCATAAGTGGTCTGACACTCTCAACGCTGCTCGTCGCGGCCTTGTTGATGGTTGCCCTTGGCATGAAAGGTCAGGCGGGTGTTGCTGCCGTCCTCGGTGTTGCAGCAGTTGTGTGCGTGGCGGCCGCAGTCGCTGGTGAAATGTTGCAGGATCTAAAAGTCGGGCACATCCTCGGCGGCACCCCGTGGAAGATGCAGGTTGGTGATTTGGTGGGCATTGCCCTTGCAGCGGCGGTGATGTTCTTCCCGCTTGTTGTCTTGCACGAAGGAGATGTTGCTCTCGGCAAGGCGGCGATTCCTCCGTATGAAGGCGGCTTCGGTTCACGGGCACTTGCGGCTCCGCAGGCCAGCTTGATGGCGTTGCTCTCCCAGGGTATCGTTGGCGGGCAAATGGCATGGCCGCTCATCATCGTTGGAATGTTGATGGGATTCGGCTTCATCCTGATGCAGGTGAAAAGCCCGATGCTGGTATGTGTTGGCATGTATCTTCCCCTTGAGACGACGTTTGCAATATTCATCGGCGGACTGCTGAAGGGCATTGTCGAACGCGTGAGCGCGAAGCGAGACCACAACCCTGCCCAGAAGGCGAGAGCCGAAAACAACGGTGTGTTGCTTGCCGCCGGACTCATTGCCGGTGAAGCATTGATTGGATTGCTCTTTGCAGCGTTCGCGTTCTTCGAGGTGAAGTTGTTTGCGTTCTTTGAACAGCCATCGTTCCTCGTCAGTCTCGTCGTGTTTGCGGTGATCGGATGGATTCTCGTTCAGATTCCTTTGAAGAATGCCGGTCGTCCCGACGAGCCCGCGCCGCCGAGCGCGGTCTTCTAGAAATCCAGTTGAAAAGCCTAACCGCAGAGAACGCGGAGTTCGCGGAGAAAACAAACAACTAGAAATCAATCCGATTATCAATGCTTTTCTCCGCGCTCTCCGCGATCTCAGCGGTTCAATTCTTTCTGGTTGGGTTTACGACTGCGCTCCTAGAGTCCAGTCGAAAAGCTTATCCACGAATGGACACGAATAGCACGAACTGGAAAAAGGGAAGCAATGTGGTCAATCTTCCTTGTGATGCTTAGTGTTCTTCCTGCCTGCCGGTTGACAACTCAACTCGTTGAGCAGGCAGGCGTGGACAATATTTTTTCGTTGGCTTTTCAACGGGAATTCTAGTCTGATGCACACAGGTAGAGTTGAAAGTTTGATGAACAAAGAGCAACGACCGCTCAACCTCCTTGCTCTGAAGCCAAAACGGAACCTTGAATGGGAGACGGGACAGGCCAACACGGTCGTGCTTGTCATACCCAAATTCAAGAACCGTCTTCTCATCAAGTGGTTGGTTCCCATGCTGGCAAAGCCGAACATCAAGGTGAACCTTGATGAGCGTGGCAGCCATATCTGGCGGCAGTGCGATGGCAATACGACTGTGGCCAGGATGGGGGAAGAGATGTCGACAAAGTTTGGCGAGCCACTGGATTCGACCTACGAGAGGATCGGGAAGTTTGTTCAACAACTAGCGCGTGATAAGTTTGTAGTGCTCAACATCGTCGAATAGCCGACCATGATTTCGAGAAAGGTCATACGCAGCATCGTTGATGATATTGTCAGGGAGATCAAGCCCCACAAGGTGATTCTCTTCGGGTCATACGCGCGGGGCAAAGCGACGCCGGATAGCGATCTCGACATCTTCGTTGTAGCCAGTCTGCGAGGAACATCTTCTCAACGTATTCGCCGCGTGAGAGGCGCGATTACATCGAGTGGCTTTGGCCTTGATGTAGTTGTTCGCAGTCCTCGACAAATCAGGAAATCTCTCTCTGGAAGAAATTGGTTCGTTCAGGAGGTATTCGAGCAGGGCAAGGTGCTATATGAACGGTGACAGCAAGCAGTGGGCAGAAAAGGACCGTAACCATAGTTGTCGAAGATAAGTTGATCGCACAGAGAAGAAGTGCAGTACAACCACAATTCGAGTGATTCCATTTTGACTTAGAAACAAAGCATAGCAGAGCAACACACCCTCTCCTTTTTTTAGGAGAGGGACGGGGTGAGGTCAAAACCAAGCAAGACAATATGCCGGCGCCCTTTTCTTTTTTTGTATGACCTCACCCAGCCCTCTCCCCAAAGGAGAGGGTTAGTTGTCGCCAGCATGCTCTGCGTATTCTGGACAACTGTAAAATGTAACCGAAGCCAGCGATCATATCCATTACTGAAAAGGAGAAACACCGTGTCGAACGCAATTGAAGGATTGAAACCGGAACTTGTATGGAAATACTTCGCGGAGATTGCTAAGATTCCACGCCCCTCGAAGCACGAGGCGGCAATGACCCAGTATGTGCTTGAGACGGCAAAGAAACTTGGCCTGAATGCAAAGGCAGACAAACTTGGCAACGTGGTTGTGAAGAAACCTGCCTCGGTAGGAAAAGGGAATGCACGGAGCATCTGCCTGCAGGGACATCTTGACATGGTTCCTGAAAAGAACAAGGACAAGGTTCATGATTTCCTGAAAGACCCCATCGAGCTGGTGCGGAAAGGGAACATGCTCATGGCAAATGGAACGACGCTCGGTGCCGACAATGGTATTGCCGTGGCTACGAATCTTGCCATAATGGAAGACAAGTCGCTTGTCCACGGACCGCTTGAGTTTCTGTTTACCGTGGATGAGGAGACGGGTCTCACGGGCGCAGCAGGATTGGAGCCTGGCTTTGTCGAAAGCAAAACGCTCATGAATCTCGACTCTGAAGAAGAAGGGGCGTTGTATGTAGGTTGTTCGGGAGGGAAGGACTCCATCGGCACGTGGAAGGTGAGCTTTGAAAAAGCGCCCGCCAAAACCGTAGCTGTGGCGGTGCGGGTTGCGGGACTGAAAGGCGGTCACTCAGGCTTGGAGATCGACAAAGGTCGCGGGAACGCGATCAAGATTTTGAACCGTGCACTCATCGGGCTTTCCGACCTTGGTGCCCGCCTCTCATCCGTCGAAGGCGGTAACAAACGCAACGCGATTCCACGAGAAGCCGAGGCGGTCGTGTTCATCCCGAAGAAAAAAGTGGATGACGCCTACGTGGTGGTGAGCGAGTACAACAAGACGGTCAAAGCGGAGTTCTCTACTGTGGACCCGGACTTGCAGGTCACGATGGAGGAACTGAAGTCGAAGAAAGGGAAAGTCATCAAGAAAGGCCAGCAGCAAAAGCTGATGCAGACCATTGCCGCTCTGCCGCATGGCGTCACGAAGATGAGCGCCGACATCCCCGGTCTCGTCGAGACCTCAACGAACGTTGCCGTCATCCAGACGCAGAAGAAATCTGTCTCACTTGCAACAAGCCAGCGAAGTTCGGTCGCCTCTGAGCTTCTGGAGATGGTGCAGACCGTCTCTGCGGTGTTTGTGCTGGGCGGTGCAGATGTCGTGAACACGGATGGCTACCCCGGCTGGAAGCCGAACCTCAACTCCCCTATCCTGAAGATCGCCAAGGCAACATATCAGTCACTGTACGGCAGGGAGCCTCATGTGAAGGCCATCCACGCCGGACTCGAGTGCGGCATCATCGGCGAGAAGATGCCGGGCATGGACATGGTTTCGTTCGGTCCAACGCTCGAAGGCGTTCACTCTCCGGATGAGAAGATCTACATCGACACGGTGGAGAAGTTCTGGAATTTCCTGCTGGGGATTCTGAGGAACGTGAATTGAGTCCAGTCACCCTGAGCGTATCCTGAGCGATCCCGACGCTTTCTGTCGGGAGAGTCGAAGGAGGAGTCGAAGGGTGACATTGGCCCAGAGCATCTTTCGACTCCCTCCGCCGAGTTAGGCAAGTACGTCGGTCGCTCAAGATGACGTTGTTCGGTCTGGAGAAGACACTGTCACCCTGAGCGATCCCGACGCTTTCTGTCGGGAGAGTCGAAGGAGGAGTCGAAGGGTGACATTGGCCCAGAGCATCTTTCGACTCCCTCCGCCGAGTTAGGCAAGTACGTCGGTCGCTCAAGATGACGTTGTTCGGTCTGGAGAAGACACTGTCACCCTGAGCGATCCCGACGCTCTCTGTCGGGAGAGTCGAAGGGTGACCAGCGCGGCCCTACACCGTGTCTGAAGGTTGCCTTCTTCT
>CAYHRX010000084.1:0-9773 GCA_964359075.1 uncultured Chitinophagales bacterium | reverse complement strand
CGTGGCGTCTTGCAATGAAGGGCACATACCGCATCGTAATTGGACCGCGGTCGGCAGTGTTTGCTCCCTTGAATAATCTCGGACTGATCGTCGTGGATGAGGAACATGAAGCATCCTACAAACAGTATGACGCCTCACCACGATACAACGCGAGGGATGTGGCCATTGTCAGGGGGACACATACCAGCGCCGTGGTAGTGCTCGGATCCGCAACTCCATCTGCCGAGTCGTTCTTTAATGCAGCTGCAGGGAAGTACACTCTTCTTGAGATGCCCCATCGCATCGACCAGGTGCCAATGCCGGACATCTCTATCGTCGACATGACGGCCGAGCGAAAGAGAGAGTATGCTCAGTTGAAGGAGTCCCTGCCGGAAGACCAGCGGCGCAAGCTGAAGGATTTCAGGCAATCATCCATCTCCGTCACGCTCAGACATCAGATTGAGGATCGCCTCAACAAGAAAGAAGGAATCATTCTGTTGCAGAACAGGCGCGGCTTTGCTCCATTCGTCGAGTGCCCCGACTGCGGCTACACCGAAATGTGTGAGAACTGCAGCATCACGCTTACGTACCATCTCACAAGAAAACACCTCCGCTGCCACTACTGCGGCCTTGTGCGTGCACCGCATACACAGTGTCCCCAATGCAAGGGGATCAACATCGAGCTACGTGGGGTGGGAACCCAACGGGTTGAGGAAGAACTGGGAACGCTCTTTCCGAACGCGACGATCCTCCGCATGGACCTGGACACCACGAGCCGCAAAGGCGCACACGACCGCATCCTGAGAAAGTTCGGTGAAGGCACGGTCGACATTCTTCTTGGTACACAGATGGTCGCGAAAGGTTTGGACTTTGCGCGAGTCACACTCGTCGGCGTCATCTCAGCCGACACGCAGATGCTGTTGCCGGATTTCCGCTCGTCGGAAAGGACGTTTCAGCTGCTTACGCAAGTTGCCGGAAGGGCCGGGCGAAGCACGCTCCATGGCGAGGTGATCATCCAGACTCATCAACCGCAACACTACACGTTGCAGCATGTGGTTGACCACGACATCAAGAAGTTCTATGAGGAAGAACTGGAAGAACGGCGCGAGCTGGACTATCCACCCTTCTCACGCCTTGCATTGGTTGAGACAAAGGGAGGGAACGAACCGGAAGTCCAGAAACATTCTGAGAAGTTTGCCGGGCTGTTGAAGAGTTCCAATGGGGCGTTCACGATCCTCGGACCGGCACCAGCCGTGATCGCAAAGATCAATACCCTGTACCGCTGGCACATCATCATCAAGAGCCCGAAGACGAAGGATCCGGCAGGGATGCACCTTCGGAACGCATTGCGCAAAGCGCTCTCGGCCTATGAACAGACAGCAAAAGGTGGGGTGAGACTCACGATTGATATTGATCCGGTGGGGTTGATGTAGACACCATCAGCACGCCGCTCCCTCGTATCTCACTCCGTTCCAATTTCTGTAACGCAAGGTTCGCCTCAATGAATTCAAACGTCTCAGTTTCCGTCTTCACCGGGATCTTTGCCGCCAGATCAAGCAGGCTTTTCACGTCTTGCCTGGTACTGTGTGCGACGCTCCGTAGCGTCCGCTCTTCATAGATCAGCTTGTACTCCATCTGCGGTATTGGACTCATGTGAATGCCGGCGAGGGCAACGGTGCCTCCCTTCTTCAGCACTCTTAATGATGCGGGAACGAGTTCTCCAGCGGGAGCGAAGATAATGGCGCTATCGACTTTGTTTGGCGGCGTGTCTTCTGCACTTCCCGTCCATGAGGCCCCAAGTTCCTCCGCAAGCTCCCGATGGTGTTTGCCTCGAGTAAACACATACACATCGCAGCCCCAGTGCCTCAGAATCTGAATCGCAATGTGCGCCGAGGCTCCGAATCCGTACAGACCCACGTGCTGTCCTGGCCTGACCTCACTCAGGCGCAATGCTCTATAGCCAATGACGCCCGCGCACAGAAGCGGAGCTGCCTCAGCATCGGAGAAGACACTCGGAATTGAGTAAGCAAACCCCTCATGTACCACCACGTACTCCGCGTAGCCTCCATCAACATGAAAGCCAGTGAAGCGTGCACTCTCACAAAGGTTCTCTTTCCCTTCTTTGCAATACTCGCACCTGCCGCATGTAGAGTAAAGCCACGGCACTCCGACCCGATCCCCTCGTTTGAAATGAGTCACTTCTCTCCCGGTCTTTTCAACTACACCCACAACCTGGTGCCCGGGCGTAAGCGGAAGCTTTGGCAAAGCAAGGTCTCCTTGAACAACATGCAGATCAGTATGGCAGATACCGCACGTTCTCACATTCAACAACAGCTCGTGGTCTCCCGGGGACGGCTTCGGAACGTCCGTAAGCGTAAGGGGATTGTTGTGGATGGGTTTCGGAGACAAGAGTCTTTGAGCTTTCATGGGATAGGCCCTTCCTGACGTTGGCAATCTACACTTGCGCGGAGTAAAAAACAACGCCGCACATCCATTGCATCTCAGGGAATCAATCTACACATTCTGCCTGAGAGTGCATCGACGACCATTCTGCAAGAGTATCATGAAGACACGGCAACTAGGTATGAACGGACCATTCCTCACCGAGATAGGTTTCGGCGCATGGGCAATCGGCGGAGCATGGGAGTATGGATGGGGAAAGACAGACGATCAGGATTCAATCGACGCAATCCACACGGCGCTCGATCTTGGCATCAACTGGATAGACACTGCGGCGGTCTACGGCTTGGGGCATTCGGAAGAGGTTGTGGCGAAGGCATTGAAAGGTAGGCGTGAGAGAGTCTTCGTCGCTACCAAGTGCGCGCAGGTATGGGACGAACATGGAAAAGTCCGTACGCACCTTTCCCCCGCCAGCATGCGGAAGGAAATCGAGGCAAGCCTGCGCCGGCTGCAAACAGACTACATCGATCTCTACCAGATCCACTGGCCCGATTGGGATACTCCGGTTGAAGACTCGTGGAGCCAGATGGCAAAGTTCCAGGAGGAAGGCAAGGTCCGATACATCGGCGTGTCGAACTTCGGGGTTGACTTGATCGAACGATGCGAGCGCATCGCGCATGTGCAATCTCTTCAGCCGATCTACAACCTGCTCGAACGACAGATCGAGCCGGAGATCATTTCGTACTGCAAGACACACGGCATCGGCATCATCGCATACAGTCCCATGCAGTCCGGGCTCCTCACCGGCTCGTTCAATATGAAGAAGCTTGCTCCCGACGATTGGCGCATCACGCACAGCGAGAAATTTCGCGAGCCGAAGTACTCACGCGGCCTCAGGCTTGTGGAGAAGCTCCGCCCTCTAGCGGCAACGTACCACAAGACGGTCGGTCAGCTTGCAGTGAATTGGGTGCTGCGGAATGACGCCGTTACCTCCGCAATCGTCGGAGCCAAAACGCCCACACAGGTTGAGCAGAACGTTGCTGCCGTAGGATGGGAGATCAATGAGGAGGATATGACAGCGATCAGGGAGATGCTGGCGTAGGGACGCTCCCCGCGTGTCAAGATGTTCACCCCTGCAGCAGGGGACAAATGGCACTATCGCAAAAGCAACATCTTCTTCACCTGCGTGAACGACTTCGCTGCATCGTTCACTCCACTTGCCTCGATACGATAGAAGTACACACCGCTCGCCACGACATTCCCGAAATCATTCGTCCCGTTCCACTGCACCGACTTGAACCCTGCGTCTTCAATTCCATCCACCAACGTCTTCACCAGCTGGCCGAGAATGTTGTAGAGCTTGACCGTGACGTGGCTTGCAATCGGCAACTGATACCGGATTGTTGTGGATGGATTGAACGGGTTTGGATAGTTCTGGGACAACTCGAACGCGAATGGCTCGTTACCCTCCGGTGCGCTGACGAGAACTGTCGGGTTAAATGTGAAGCGATCAGCAAGCGTTAGAGCAAGTGTCGGTCGCAAATACAGTGTACCCGGGCTCTCGTTGCGCACGTGTCCTTGTCTCACGGCAAGAGATAGACCGTACACAATATCCGCTTTCGCACCAACCGTCGGCTCATTGGGAATAATGTTCGGGGGCATTGAAAATTGTGTTGTTCCAGTCGAATCATAGGTCTTGCCGTAAATGAATACGATCTCGAGTCCATCATCAATCGTGGTCGGATCCCATATGCCGTTGTTGTTGTTATCCCGCCATGATACCGTAAGTTGGCGGGGCGCTAACCGATTACTGACATCCCAAACCGAAAATGGAACGTTGACAAAGTTCTGAATCTGATATGTTCCAATCCTCCGCAGGCGATACGCCTTCTGCGGACGTGTGGAATCAAACCGAACTTCAATCGTGAATGAACTGTCAGGGTTAAAGATTGATCGCACGGCACCCAAATAGAATCTTCCAAGCTGGTAGCCTGTCGTTGCTCCGCCATTAAATGCCGAATGGTCATCGGCAGTGAACCGATACCCTCGTGCCCAGACGGGATAGGAAGAAATCCAGCGCGTTGAATCGCGCCGCAGCCCAATATGGCCAAATATCGCGCCACGCACCACTTTGAAACCTTGGGTAACAGGAATGTTGTGCCCAAACTGATCGGGCAGCGCATGTCGCTGGAGGAGAAATGTTCCCGCGTTCACATCGCGAAGATTGAATACTTTGGTGCGCGACGTATCGCCAAATGTCGTGTCGATCACGACAGAATCGGCAAACGTAAGTTCATACGGACGATTCAACACTGCGCTTGGATTGACCACCCTGACATCAAACTCCCATTCCGTTGTCCCCACAACATGATTCACGATTGACCGGCGGATTGGCTGAGCAAAGGGGACAACAGTGAACCGGATCGTGTCGTGCCACAGATTGGAGCTTGAATCAGAAATGGTGAAAGGAATAACTTTCACTCCGCTGTCAGGCGCGGTGAATGTGAAATACGAAAGCGAGTCGTTCGGATTGTAGGTGAGACTGACGCTCCCGCCACCCGGAACGCCGCTTACTCGAATCACTTTGATTTCTGTCTGGAACGAGGGGGAGAGAAAGATTCCTCCGTGCGGGAAAGGCCCGGCATTCGAGACCGTGAATCCGTAGCGAACGTTCTCTCGCGGATTCACCTGCCCGTCACTGTTGATGTTATCCGAAAACACAACCAGGTTGATGAGGCGCAGAGGCCCCGCCGTACTCAGGTCGTCGTAGATTCGCTCCCATACGAAGGCTCGGGCAAGACTGTCAACCGTGCTCGCATTGACATAGAACCCTCTTTGTTCACGGTTCAGCGTCACCGAGTTTCCCCAAATACCGTCGTTTGCTTCACCATCTCCGTGCAAACCGTCATCAAACAAACCGATGAGCGAAACGGGTAAACCATCTTGACGAAGGATTCTTGCAACAATGGATTGTGCCCTTGTCGGTCTTCCGTCAGCAACAAGCTGGACGGTTGCCTGGGTTGCCGAGATTATTGTAACGCGTGCGTCAAACTTCGGAGGAGCAGAAGTGAGTAACCCGTTGACCATTGCTCGAATGTTGCGCGTATGTTCTTTCAGCTTTGTCACACTCGAGAGTCTGTTCGAACCCATCGAAGCGGTTTGAGCAATCACGATGTCCTTCGATTGGTTCGGCAACATGATAAATGGACCCGAACATGCGCCAATGCGACGGTCGCCTGGCTGTGATATGACTCCATCTACTCTTCCGGTGCCGGAAATGGGATCTCCATCGTACCAAAATCGTGTTGGTCCGGGCACACTTGGATGGATAAACGGAGCTCCTGTTATCGGAATCAGTCCTTGGAGGAGGTTATACCATTGCCTTGCACCGTCGCGCGAAAAAGGTGGGTCGGAAATCGAACTACCAGAAACAAAAGCAAACGAAGCCGTCATCGGCAGGCTGAGCAATTGATAACCAACCGCTGGCGGAGGGAACGGCGCATATAGAGCATCTATCGGCTGGCCGTTGTAGCAATATGCAAAATGCAGCGTCGTATCGCATCCCGCATAATCATCACCCGCATCTCCCAAATCCGGATCAACCCATTGGCACACGTACATGCTATCAAACGTTCTCGTGCTTTTGTTGATAAGGCGATATTGTTTGAAGATTGCGCCGTTGAGCGAGCCCAATCGGCTGTAGCCCCAGATCGTCACTTGCATTTCCAGACCGAGTGGCATTGTTCCATAGAGTGCTCGCGTGCGTGCAGTGTCCAAGTCGTTGCACACATACCATATCGTTTGATCGGCGCCAATCTTTCCGGGAATATCAATCGAAGGCTCATATGTGCCGTTGTTGTTTCTGTCACGAAACGGAGCACCGTCGTTGACGGGCCATTGGGTCCAATCCGTGGCATACTGTGCGCGAATCTCTGCCTGCGTTCTTCCTTCTTCAGCGGCTTCAACAGAAAGATCGGCAGTCGTGTAGTCTGGACGAACTCGATAAATACGATTCTTCGGGAGGTTCGGGTCTTCCGGTATGCCGGGAGAGAGAATTCTGCCGGGTTGAAGTCCGACGGCATACGTCGCGCCGCCAACGTGCAGAGTGTCGCGGGGTGGATCATAGATCTTGGCTCCCCATACAAGTCCTGATTGGAAGACAAGGGACCTTGCCGTTCCGACGGGGAATACACAGCCCGAGTTCCCGCTCGACGAGTATCTATCCGTCCATCCGTCATTTCTGAACTCAGTAGAAATGTTGTTGATGTTAAGACGCGTTGGAGTAATCGCGGCAGCCGAGTGGTCTCTCTTTCCGCTTGGTTCAGCGCTGAATGACGAGAGGGATGGGAACAAAATGGCCAGAACGAAGTAGACCTTTTTCATGACTCCTCCTTTGCCGCGGGTGCGGCGCATGGATGGTGGAAGGATTCTTCTGCGAAGTTCTACGAGGAATATAGGGAGCTGACGCTAAGAAGTCAACACGCGGAAACCATCAACAGCAAAGGCACAAATTTGTGCCTTTGTGTCGAGGCAAAAGGCCGATCACTTCGAGTCCTTCTTTGCAGCAGCGGCTTGTTCGGCCGCAGTCCACGGTGGCACCACGCCGTTCATCCGCGCGTAGGCAATGGATTGTCCGAGATGCTCATTCAGATGGACGAGGGCAGTGATCAGGGCGTTGCGATATGTCACCGTATTGCCAAACATCTCCGTTGTCTTCTCAAGGTCCTTGTCGGAAATCTTCAGGACAGCATTGCGCAGGTGCTCGAACGATGCCTTGAGGTGCTCAGTGACCGCGGGCTTATCGGTCACGGACTTCTCGATGCCGGGATCCATCTTCTTCGGCGGCTTAATGCCGATGAATGTCAGCAGGAAGTAGTTGCCGCCGGCGATGTGCATATACACTTCACTGACCGAGCGAACGCCTTCCGCAGGGCGCCATGAGTACGACTCGGCAGGAACTGCAGCCGCAAGGTTCTCAATCTTCTTCTGCACGTTATCCAGCTGCATCAGCATATCGGCGCGGAATCCAGTCTTCGGCACAGCCGGCGTTTTGTCCGACTTGGCATCACCCGCATATATCGTCATTGCGAACATCGCACTGAGGACAGCAGCCGTGGCCAATCGTTTCATTAACAGATACATACTACCTCCGTTGGTTTGTAAAGACGATATGCAGGCAAAAGGTATGAGAGACCAATCAGAGAAGCAAGCTAAAGGTCGAATTTCTTCCTCTTTCTCCACAGCGTGGCGGGGTCAATCCCGAGCAACGAGGCGGCCTCGTCAAGGTCCTTCGCAATTCTCAACACTTTGATGATGTGCCGTCGTTCCATTTCCTCCAGAGTCAAGGCCGGTTTCGCAGATGGAACAGCACTCTGGAACTCCTCGGGAAGATGCTGGATCTGGACTGTCGCACCCTGTGCAAGCAACACCGCACGCTCAATCACGTTCTCAAGCTCACGCACATTGCCTTTCCACGGAAACATTGTCAAGGCAGAAAGAGCTTCATTGGCGATATCGCCGCTACTTCCAAACTTCTTCAGAAAGTGTTGGACAAGCAGGGGGATATCCTCCTGTCGTTCACGCAGCGGCGGCAGTTTGAGTCGCACTGCATTCAATCTATAGTAGAGATCCTCGCGGAACGCGCCAGACTTCACCGCTTCATCAAGGTCCAGGTTTGTTGCGGCAACGATGCGCACATCCACTTTCCGTGTCACACTCTCGCCAACCCTCTCAAACTCCTTGCTCTGGAGAAAGCGAAGCAGTTTCACTTGCATGGCCGGCTCAATCTCTCCCACCTCATCGAGAAACACTGTGCCACCATCTGCCGCCTCAAAGCGCCCTTGTCGGTCCTTTACCGCACCCGTGAATGCGCCCTTCACATGCCCAAACAATTCGCTTTCCAACAGCGCGTGCGGCAGCGCGGTGCAGTTCACTATAACATATGGACGGTTACAGCGATTGCTTTTTTGGTGAATGAGGCGAGCCAGAAGCTCCTTGCCTGTGCCGCTTTCCCCTTCAACGAGAACGCTGATGCCGCCCTGAGCCATCTGTAGCGCAAGAGCGATGACACTCTGCATCCGCTCGTTGCGCGTAACAATCTCGCCGGTGCCCGTGCGTCGCTGCAGTTCCTCGCGCAGCAGCTGGACTTCGCTTTTCAGCTTGTGGTGATCGTACACTTTCTCGGCAAACGCTTGCAGCTCGGTGAACTCGAACGGCTTCTGCAGGTAGTCGAACGCTCCAAGCTTGATTGCCTCAACCGCCGAATCGATGCTGCCGTGCGCCGTCATCAGCACAACGGTGGTTTCGGGCGAGAGCTGCCGTGTCTCCCTCAACAACTGCATCCCATCAATCGGCTGCATCTTCAGATCGTAGAATGCCATGTGGTAGGAGCGCTGCTTCAGTGCCTCTAGCGCTTTCATCGGGTTGCCGAACGCGTCCACTTCGAACCCCGCATTCTCGAGACAGATCTTCGCCGTCTTGAGGATATTCGCCTCATCGTCCACGAGAAGAACGGTTGCTTTTGGGCTGCCGTCGATCATGCGTTTGCCGTCGGCTGTGGTTGGTGAAGCGGAACGAGGAATGAAAACGTACTCCCCTTGCCCGGTTTGCTCGTGGCCCATATCCTGCCACCGTACATCTCGACGATCTCCTTCGCTATCGCAAGACCAAGGCCCACGCTGCCCGGCGTGGTGTCGGAGGACTGCTTCACCTGCACGAACTTGTCGAAGATCTTATCAAGGTTCTCAGGCGAGATACCCTGGCCGGTGTCTTCCACCTCAACGCGCAGGGAGTGATCCTCTTCGCGTGCGCGGACAGTTACTTTACCGCCGGACGCTGTGTACTTCAGTGCATTAGTAACCAGGTTGGTAATCACCCAGGTGATCTGCTGCTCATCGGCGATGAAGTGTGGAAGTGCAGGCGGGATCTCAATCGAGACGGCCACGTCCTTCTCCTGGAACTGAAGCTGCAGCGACCGCACAGACGACTCGACTACGACCTTGATGTCCAGTTCCTCATTCCGAAGCTGTAGCTTACCGGACTCAAGTTTCGAGATCTGCAACAGCTCGCGTGCAAGCTTGGTCAGGCGTTGGCAATCTTCCTTGGCCGAGTTGATCATCTCCTTCTGCCGCTCGTTCAGGGGCCCGAGGATTCCCTGGTTCAGGATATCCACACTCATATTGATGGAGGTAACCGGGGTCCTGAACTCATGCGATACCGTCGCTATGAAGTCGGACTTCATGCGGTCCAACTCCTTGAACTGCGTTACATCCTGCAGCAGGGTCACCACGCCATAGAGTTGGCCTTCGTTGTCGAAGATACGAGTCAGTTTTGGCTTGAAGAAGAGCGGCCGCGCATCGTTTGTGAATTGGAGCAGGTCTTCCTTTGTCTCCTGA
>CAYHRX010000083.1:0-9851 GCA_964359075.1 uncultured Chitinophagales bacterium | reverse complement strand
TTCATGGCAGACACGCCAGCAACCGTCCATGGGCACCAGCCTTTGCCATATCACTATTGTCTGCTTGGTGGAGGTTTGATCCTCTACATTGCCGCGTTCATTCTTGCTTGCAGATCTTCGGTGGCACCCCAGGGGGATACGAATGGCTGAGCAACAACGAGCCAAGGAGCGAAGAGCCGAGTTTCTGCTGCTCATGGTCGTCCTGATCTGGGCGGCGAACTATCCTGTGGCGAAGTACGGACTGAAAGAGCTTAGTCCGCTCCTCTTCAATGGGATCCGCTACGCCATTGCTGCAGGTGTTGTTGCAGTGATGTTCTTCAGCCGGTCGACATGGACACCGATTGCTTCCGCTGACTGGCTGCTGCTGCTGCGTGCGGGGTTCATCGCCAACGTCGTCTATCAGTTGGCATTCATCATCGGCCTCAGCATGACGAGTGCAGGCAACGCAGCGATCCTCCTCTCAACATCACCGCTCTGGACGCTCTTCCTCAGCGCACGCATGCACAAAGAACACATCCATCTGCAGATGTGGACCGGCATGGTTATATCATTGTTGGGCGTGGCGATGATTATCTTCGGGAGTGGAAAGAAGTTGGAGCTCGGCAGCGTTGATGTCTATGGCGACTTGATTACGCTGGCGGCTGGCGCACTATGGGGACTGAACACTAACCTTCAGAAACCTTTGCTCTCGCGACTTCCGGCGGTGCAGGTGACGTTCGTGATGATCAGCGTGGGGGCGGTGGGTCTGGGTATTGCGGCAATCCCCGCCGCACTCACTACACCGTGGCTCTCGCTGCATTGGACGTTCTACCTGGCAGCGATTGTCTCCGGGGCGTTTGCGATTGCTGTTGCGAACTTCTTCTGGTCAACGGGTGTGAAGTACCTTGGTCCAGGGAGGACGGCCAACTACACCAACCTCGTTCCGGTGCTTGCGTTCGTCATCTCATACTTCGCGCTGGATGAGAAGGTATTCCTCATCCACTTCATCGGCGCTGCAGTGACGGTATTCGGCGTATGGTACGCGAGGCACTAGAAGCCCGGAAGAAAAGCTTAACCGCAGAGAACGCAGAGGTCGCAGAGAAAAATCTTTTCTTTTTGGTTTCAATTTCAAAGTATTTCCTCCGCGTTCTCAGCGATCTCCGCGGTTGATTTCATTTCTCCGAGGTTTTCGACCGCGTCTCTAGCGATCAATCACAAAGGAAAGAATGCGTCGTAGTTCTCATCGGCATCCTCACGGTAGTGCTCTCCACGTTGCCTGTTGAGCTTATAGCCCTCCCGGTATTGGCCCGACGCAATGGCGCGCAAAGCCTCACAGAGCGTGTCCACCTCATCCTTCGTATTGTAAATCCCAAAACTTGCCCGGACAGTACCCGGCAGCGTGGACCGGTCATGTGCCAGGATTTGCTCTTCCATTGCGCGGGCAGTGGTTTCATCAACATGCAGGATGCACTTCACATACGGGTGGGCACAAAAGCACCCGTTGCGAGTGCCGATTGCCCATTCATGGCTGAGGATGGACGACACAAGGCTGTGCGGAAGGTTGCCGACATTGAACGAGATGACTCCCAGACGTTCTCGCGCCTTTTGCGGATCGGTGCCTCCATAAAGCTGCACGCCCGGTATCTGCAAGAGCTTCTCAATAGCATGTGCGGTTAACTCGGTCTCATGTTCTATGATAGCCTCCCATCCCACGCGATCATACAACTCGATTGCCGCTGCCAGCGCAACTGCCCCGACGATATCAGGTGTACCAGCCTCTTCTTTGTCGGGAAGGTCGGCCCAGTAGGCATTCTCCAGGTTGACGATGTCCACCGTTCCCCCTCCCACCATATCCGGATCGCCTTCTTCGAACGCGCTGCGCTCAGCAACCAGCACCCCGAGCCCGAAAGGTGCATACATCTTGTGGGCCGAGAATGCGAGATAGTCGATATGTTCCGGATGGTCAGGTGATTTCATATCCACAGGCCGGTGCGGTGCAAGCTGTGCCGCGTCCACGAAGATCTTTGCGCCAGCCTCATGCGTCCAGCGTGCGTACTGATGGACGGGGTTGATGTAGCCCGTCACGTTCGATGCTCCTGTTACCGCGACAAGTTGCACGTGCCCATGGTACTCCATCAACTTCCGGCGGAAATCAACTTCGTCGACCTTTCCATCATGGTCTACCTCGATGTGGACGACCTGAGCCACCTTTCTCCACGGCAGCTCGTTGGAATGGTGCTCCATGACCGTTGTGAGGACAACACCGCCCTCGCGGAAAGGGAAGCGGTGTGAGAGATGGTTGATCGCCTCAGTGGTGTTCTTTGTAAAGAGGACGACACGTTCCGGATGGTTGCCATTCACGAACTCGGCGATCCGCTCGCGGGACCTATCGAATGCCCACGATGAGAGCTTGGACTTGAAACCCGTGCCTCTGTGAACGTTGCTGTACCATTTGAGGAACTCGTCTACCCTGTCGAGTATCGGTTTCAGTGTTGGCGTGCTCGCGGCGTTATCGAAGTTGATGTACCGGCGTTTGCCTCCTCCAATGACGGGGACTTCTTCATCTGCGCCGATGACGAGATCGCGGAGGTTGAGGGTTGTCTGCATAGGTTGGTATAAGAGGAATGTCGGAACGGGGCCTGCTCTCGAGTGGACGCTACTGGATTCGAACCAGTGACCTTCTGCGTGTAAGGCAGACGCTCTGAACCAACTGAGCTAAGCGTCCCCAAAACTCCACCCAATATACCAAAACACACAGGGAGAAGCAACGAACTCAATTGCACTCGCGAACGCTCATTGACAATGTGGGAACCGTTGCATTCATTTGAACCATCCGAGATAATCAGACTGGCATGAAACGGATATTCCCTATCGATCAGGCGTTACCAGAACTTCTTGAGGCATTCCGTGCCTCGCGTAATGTCGTTCTCTCCGCTCCTCCCGGTGCGGGCAAGACCACTCGCGTTCCGCTCGCGCTCCTGGAGACAGATTGGATGGCAGGAAAGCGTCTCGTCATGCTTGAGCCGCGGCGTTTGGCTGCGCGGCGAGCGGCACAGTTCATGGCGTCTCTGCTGGGAGAACCTGTCGGTGCAACGGTGGGTTACAGGACACGAGGCGATAGTCGCATCAGTGCAGCGACACGGATCGAGGTTGTGACCGAAGGCGTGCTGACGAGGCTGCTGCACGAGAAGCCGGATCTGCCCGGAGTAGCGCTGGTGGTGTTCGATGAGTTCCATGAGCGAAGCATCCATGCCGACCTCGGACTTGCGCTCACGCTCGACGTGCAGGAGAATCTCCAGAACGACCTGCGTGTGCTCGTGATGTCTGCAACGCTCGATGGAGTCGCAGTCGCCCAGTTGCTGGGCAACGCCCCCGTTGTTGAAAGCCTCGGGCAGAGCTTTCCTGTGGAGACACACTATCTCGCTTTTCCTCATCATGGACATATCGAGCCGAAAACTGCGGAAATGATCCGCCGGGCAATCCATGACGGGCCTGGCGACGTGCTCGTGTTCCTCCCCGGCCAGCGTGAGATCCGGAGAGTGGAGAACTTCCTGAGGGACGAGCATCTGCCTTCGGAGATCGCCGTGCATACGCTTTTCGGCGACGCAAGCGATGAAGTCCAACAGGCAGCCATTGCTCCTGCGCCGCACGGAGTACGGAAGATCATTCTCTCCACCAGCATCGCCGAAACGAGTCTGACGATCGACGGTGTGCGCATTGTCGTCGATGCGGGACTTGCGCGGAGTGTGCGTTTCAATCCTCGTCGTGGAATGTCGGGTCTCGTCACAACCGCTGTGTCACAAGCATCTGCGGATCAACGCCGTGGGCGAGCAGGACGTCAGCGGCCCGGAGCGTGTTACCGCTTGTGGACGGAAGCACAGCATCACCAACTCGCACCGTTTCCCCTGCCGGAGATTCTGAATGCTGACCTCGCACATCTTGCTCTTGATCTGGCGTGTTGGGGAGTGGGAGTTGCCGGGAGTCTCCGATTCCTCAACCCTCCGCCTGCGGCGCATCTCTCCCAAGCAAGGAGTCTCCTACAAGCACTCGGTGCGATTAACGCCCGCCTGCCGGCGAGGCAGGAAGTCGGAGTGCTCACCACACATGGCCGTTTGATGGCAGACCTTCCCGTCCATCCGCGGCTTGCCCACATGCTGATCTGTGGGAAGGAACGCGGTCTCGGTGCACTTGCGTGCGACGTTGCCGCGCTTCTTGAGGAACGGGACATCCTGCGCGGACAACCCGGCGTTGACGTCGATTTCATGTTGCGACTGCACGCACTGCGGTCTGGTGCTGGCGCAGATCGTGCCACGCGAACACGTGTGCTTGCCGAAGCCAACCGACTTCGTGCGCACATTGGAATTACGCCTGACAAGAATGACTCGGACAACGGGGTCGGTATCCTGCTTGCACATGCATATCCCGAACGGATTGCCAGAAAACGAACTGGTCAGGCCGGACGATACCAGATGACCGGAGGGACGGGAGCTGTTCTGCCGGAGTGGAGCCGGTTGGCGCGTGAGGAGTTTCTTGCCATTGCAGATGTCGATGGCGTTGGAACGGAAGTCCGTGTCTTTCTCGCGGCTTCCATTCAGAAAGCCGAGTTGCTGGAAATGGTTGCAGACAGGATTGTCTCACGAGAAGAGATCCGTTGGAGTGTTGCAGAGGAGGCAGTGATCGCTCGCCGAGCGCAAGTGCTTGATGCCCTGGTTATCGAGGAGCAGAACATGCAACCCGGCACCGGGCAGGGCGTGGCAGCAATGCTTGATGGAATCAGACAGATGGGCCTGCTGTGTCTTCCGTGGGACAAGGAATCAGACTCGTTGCGGAGCAGGTGTGAGTGGCTGCGTTTGCAGAGACTTGCCCCCGCCGACTGGCCAAACTTCAGCGATGCGTATCTCATCGACAATCTCGATGTGTGGCTCTCTCCATTTCTTGACGGCATCACGCGCCGCGCTCATCTGGCACGTCTTGATATGACCGCCATCCTGAAGACACGGTTCACGTTTGCCCAGCTCAAGCACCTCGACCGTCTGGCACCCGCGACGTTTGAGGTTCCCACCGGCTCGCACATCCGTCTGGACTACACTTCAGGGACACAGCCCGTCCTGGCCGTCCGCTTGCAGGAGATGTTTGGACAAACCGACACGCCTACCATCGCCGGGGGTAGAGCGAAGGTGATGGTCCATCTTCTCTCTCCAGCGGGACGTCCGCTTGCAGTCACGCAGGATCTTCGGAGCTTCTGGTCCAACGGCTACCCTGAAGTGCGCAAGCAGATGCGTGGTCGATATCCGAGGCACCACTGGCCGGAAGACCCCATGAATGCCGTACCCACGCGGAGAACAAAACGTCCACGGCGATAGGAATTTTTGGGTCCTCAAAATGACAAAGAGTTAGCAAACAACGCTAACTCTTGTCGGTTTGGGAGCGGGCGACCGGGCTCGAACCGGCGACGTCCAGCTTGGGAAGCTGGCATTCTACCACTGAATTACGCCCGCACTATAATCGGCTTCCACCCACTTTGTTCGTGGGCCGATTTGGAAGAAGCTGGCATTCGGACTTTACCCCGCCGGAGGCGGGGACTGCCTGCCCCGTCGTTTTTTTGGCGGGGAATTACTCCCGCAGTGGTTTTCCTGCAAATTCTGACTTGGTTAGCCTTTTGTCACTGATTGCCTGCGTTTCATGCAATGGTTTTACAACACAACATGAGAAATTCCTCACTTTTTGTCTCCCTGAAGATACGAGATCGACGCTCCACTTGCAAGGCTTCCGGTGCTACCCTACAGTGGTATACACTATATCTCTCATTTTTGTATCTTGACACAACCCCACACCAATCTTTTCCCACCTCGGTTTTCTTTAGCGGTGTAACTTCTAAAGGAGGGTTGATACATGAGACTTGATGAAATCAAATTGCGTTTGGTCCAAAGTGGAATAGAAGGAAAATACACGTTTGAATTGGAAATTTTCTTTGCAAATAGATGGCATACCAAGGCAAAGAGATTCTTCAGTAGGTTTGATCTCCACACTACTCCGGGAGCTATGGCCAGAAAACTGAGAACGTTAGCAGATCAAATTCAAGACCGCTGATTTTTCCAGTATCGAGGAGAATAATCAATGGATATCACAAGTTTTGTAGCCAACTTGTTAGTCTTGGTTGGGATCATCCTTGTCTACACGTTCCAAAAGAGGCAAATCGAATCATTGCAGACCTCGATAAAGGGCCAGCAGGATGTCTTGAGCGCCATCAAGACATACTTTGATATCTTCAAAATAGATGAACTGAAAAAGTATGTAGCATTGAAAGATGAAAACACACTTCTTGAGTCACGGAAGAAAATCCAAGAGGTAACAGCAATTACTGAGCAAGAGTCAAAAAGAATACAGAAGACTGTCAAGATGATGGAAGAAGAAAATTCTGAGTTGGTGAGCATACTGTGGGGTTTGCTGTTTTTGGTACCGCCACATATGCGGGAGCAAAGAATACGAACGTTTGGGAAAGGGCCTGTGACCGAACAAATCGTGAAGAACCTGCCAAGCGTTGCAGATACATACGTCCCAATAACTCTGCTCGATATGGCTTTGGCAAACAAAGCATCTGAGAATCCCCTCAATCAAGCCTATGAAGAAGCAAAGAGAAGTGGAGATCTGAAATAACAAAACGTCAAGGGAGCATAATGAAAGGCTTGGTAGTGATGTTACTGTTGTTCAATTCAATATCGTACTCGCAGGATCGAGATCGGGAAAGTGATCTTCGAGTTAAGAACGAAATGCATGGAGTTGGCCAGGAATTTCTGTAATGAGGTAAGCGTAAAAGGCTTTGTCAATCCTTCCGGCGGGTCATTCTATGATGTAAAGAAGAATCGGTGTTATGCGATTTGCACCTGCATGAACTTCGATACCACAAATGATGGGAAAGATGGATTCACAATGGTGAGCCTTTTAGATGTTCATAGCAGTCAGACATTGGCTATGTACATGGCCTTCGGGCGGGATCAAAAGCGAAGTTTTGGCTACATAAACAATAAGCTGACCAGCGACGAGAAAGCAAAGGCATACATCAAACGCATGACAACGGAATGATTCATTGAAGCATAATCCGTTAGGCCGCAACAGAGGAGGAGAGAACAATGACTGACAAGGAACTTGAAGATCATCGCTATTACGCCAATGCTGTTAGGGATTCAAGAATTGGGTACTGGACAGCCCTTCTCACAATAAATGGTATCCTCATTGCGGTGTTCTCCTATGCCTTGTTCCAGAATCTTTCAAACAAATGGCTGTCTCTTCTACTCATTGTATCGTCGATTGTCTGTTCGCTATTTCTCATCAAGAATTTCAAAGCGTACATTGAGTTGTATGAATTTCTTGGGAAGCTCCGACATATTGACGAGATGACCTCAGAAGCAAAGAAATCCGAGACTGATAAGTCCCAACGCCGCTATGACGATGTAAAGTCTCGTGAAGAGACAGCAGAGAGGATTCTATTCTTTCAGGCATTCTTAATCGTCTTGATAGTCGTATCCCAAATGCTGTCCAGTTCTCACTAAACCTAAGTGTTTGACATGAATGGGTACAAAGTCCAGCCGTTCTCGCGTCGCTGCCATCGCTTGACATAAGGACACACATGAAGCGCGCAATTCCCACACTCATCATTCTCATTCTTCTGACCATTCTCATTCTTCTGGTTGCTAACCTCTGGTTTTGGTGGTCACGGTTTTCAGAACCTTACTTTTCAAACCTGATCCAACTTGCCATGCTAGCTGTCGTGGTTGCTTACACATATTTTACGTATGCTCTGTTTCAGAAACAGGACGCGCTTATTAGGCAACAGCAAGAGCACTTCCTAACCCTGAACCGCCCAATTGTCTACCTCGTAGACGTGAGCTATGACGACGCGCGGTCAGAGTTGGGTTTTCACTTTCTTAACACAGGAAAACTTCCAGCGAGACTTAAGGTCATGTTCCCTGAAATCAAGATAACACCGCTATTTGGAGAGAAGCCCTCATGGGTCGGTAAATTCCCTCCAGAGGCTGAAGTCCAAGCTTTTCTCATATACCCACATATCGAAACGGATCAGAGACCACGATACATGCCTAAGATGATCTTGAACAATGCTGAGGAATATATTCACAAGGGTTGCAAATTAGAAATGAAAGTTGAGGCTGAGTATTGGGCCGATGGTAATCCCAACAGATATTCATTCCTCTGCATCGCCGATGTGCCGAGTCTTGATTTGGAGCAAGGTATTCAGACCTGCAATGTCCACTCGTCGGATGAGCAGATACAGGCAAAGAGCTGCTAAGTCATCGCTCGGTTGGGGCGCGTTACCGTTTCAACTAGCAAGAAGGTTCAATTCCACTAAGAAGGACACGCCGAGTTGCGGAGAAAAACACCGATGAAATCTCTTTCAGTTTTTTCCTGGCCCATATCCAATCCGTTCAGGACTTTCGTCTCCCGCCCGGCCTTCTGCGGCCATGCCCGCTCCCTGATCGTGGTCCACTCCTACGGTTTCCTCCTTGCGGAGCGCGGGAAGCTCTCTTCTTGGGTTCAACTATTCCTTCGGCAAGCGCCGGCAGCGGTGTGAGCAAGTCCGGCTCAGGATGGACCGCAACAAGTTTACGCCCGATGTACTTTTCGATCTCCGGAAGCTGGTACGCCTCGGTTTCGGTCGCAAAGCTGACCGAGATGCCGCTCGCTCCTGCACGACCTGTCCGACCGATACGGTGAACATAATCCTGCGGGTCCATGGGCAGGGAGTAATTCACCACGTGGCTCACTCCATCGATGTGCAACCCGCGCGCCGCCACATCCGTGGCCACGAGCACCTTGAACTTGCCGTTTCGGAATGCGTCCAGCGTTTTCCCCCGCTGCGCCTGTGACACATCGCCCGAAAGGAGACCGCAGTGGATACCGCGGGAGTCGAGCAGGTCTTTCAGGAACTGTGTCTCATCCCTCCGATTGGCGAATAGCATCACCCGTTCCAGGTTGCGCTTCGTGATCAAGTTATACAGGAGAGTGAACTTCTCCTCATCCGTGGTAATGTACACCATCTGCTCAGTTGTTGAGAGGGTGATCTCTTGAGAAGGGGTAACGTCGATGAGCACAGGTTGGCGGGTCCACGCCGCCGCAAGGCGATTCACTTCAGGCGTCAGTGTTGCACTGAAGAACAACGTCTGCCGTGTTCCTTTCATCGGTGTGCTTTCGATGATCCGACGGACGTCGGGGATGAATCCCATGTCCAGCATACGGTCCGCCTCGTCGATCACGAGAATCTCGACCTGTGACAGATCGATATATCCATTCCGTTTGAAGTCCAACAGGCGGCCCGGCGTTGCCGCCACAATATCGGCGGATGATTTCAGCAAGTGTTGCTGCTTGCCGTACTCCATTCCTCCGAACACCGCCATTGCTTTGTGGCTCGTGTACTTGGTGAGCGACTTCGCATCCTTCTCGATCTGGAGAACGAGTTCCCGCGTGGGCGCGAGGATAAGCGCGCGGGGCGCCCCTTTCTTTCTCGGCTTTGGCGCGGGCTTGCGGCTGAAGTGTGTCAGGATCGTGATAAGAAATGCCGCGGTCTTCCCGGTTCCCGTTTGCGCACGGCCGGTTGCGTCTTTGCCTGAAAGCGTGTGGGCCAGAATACCAGCCTGGATGGGCGTACAGTACTGAAAGCCGAGGTCATGGATTGCATGCATCACTTCGAGCGGGAGATCGAGGTCATGAAAGCGGACCTTCCCCTGTTCGAGAGGGACATTGAACTCTGCGTAATCCCACGGGATTTCTTGCCGACGTCGTTCAGAGGTGGATTCGGGTCTTGTCCGTGGGGATCGCGGCGGAGGGCCCAGACCGGGCGGGTGTGGGCCGCGGGTGGC
>CAYHRX010000082.1:0-9893 GCA_964359075.1 uncultured Chitinophagales bacterium | reverse complement strand
TGAGTGAGGGAGTGGCGTTCCGGTGCAACCCGCTTACAGGATTTCAGAAAGGACTGTGGGAAGACCGCACAACACTCTCTGCGTTGATCAAAGAACTGAACGGCAAGATGATTGCGCTCGACAACCATGAACTTCAGGAGGACTCCGTACGGGAATGGTACGGTCGTCTCTTTCACAGCTTTGCAGCATCGTTGCTCGAGCAGTATATCCAGAGGACATACCCGGACTCAAACGTCAAGGCGCTTGCCAGGGAGAAAGCCATCTTCCGTCCCGATCTGGTACACACACTCGGCTGGTGGATGGTCTCGCGGATCACTGAGAACGGGACGAAGCGGGAAGAGGCTATCGAGCTTTTGACTCATCCGGCATCGTTGTACCGACGGTACAACGAATCCCTCGAACGCGGAATGGACGACCCTGCAATCGATTCGCGGGTCGTGGCGATGTTCGCCGGGGAGTGAGGAGATAATGTCATTGCCAGGAGCGCCCCTGCGCGAAGTCGAAGGGTCGGCGAGGAAGCCTGAAGCTCGTGGCAATCCAGTTGCAGGTTTTCTATTGAGATTTCCTATTGAGAATTTTCTGAGGATTGGAAAACGGAAACGATAACAACGTTGAATGCTTGAAAGATTACCATGGCCAAAAATCATCCGAAGGAACCGCATTGCGTTGTGTGCGATCGTACAGGAGCACAGGTTCCCTTGATTACGCTCGAGTACCAGAACCAGAAGTTCTGGATCTGTCCGCAGCACCTTCCCATGCTGATCCACGACCCCAAGACGCTGACTGGCAAATTGCCCGGTGCCGAGGGTATGGAGCCGGCGGAGCGCCATGATTGAGGTGAGGCGGCGGGGCTTCTGCATCGGAAGGCCCGCGTAGGGGCGTATCGCGATACGACTCTGCAAGAACAAGGTAAAGCGGCCAGGAAGCAGATAGAGGACGACATGGAAACGATTAAGGCAATGATTCCATAGCAATGGCGAAGAAGAAAACGAAAACAGTTACAATCGGTCGTCACTACGACGGACTCTTGTCCTCGGTCAGCGAGTTGCTGGAACAGGCACGGCGAATGTCCGCCCGGGCGTTGAATGCCGTCATGACGGCGACCTATTGGGAGGTCGGACGAAGGATTGTTGATTTCGAGCAGGAAGGACAAAGCCGTGCTGGGTACGGGGACACCATCATTGCTCAGCTTTCTCTTGATCTGACAAAGCGTTTCGGGCGCGGGTTCGGATCCGTCAATCTTAGCCAAATGAGAAAGTTCTATCGGCTTTGGCCCGAACATCAGATTTTTCAGACGCTGTCTGAAAAATCTGGCCACCTAACTGGCGAGGACATTCTTCAGACGCCGTCTGAAATTTCGCAGACACTATCTGCCGAATCTGCAATATCCGAGATGCTCTCTCCAAAGCCTTTTCCCTCCCCTGGTCGCATTACGTGCGACTGTTGTCTGTAGACAGCCCTGAAGCCCGCGCCTTCTACGAAGCCGAAGCCATCGGTGGCGGCTGGTCCGTGCGGCAACTCGACCGGCAGATTGCAACGAAGTTCTACGAGTGGACTGCGCTTTCTAAGAACAAGGCAGCAATGCTGAAGAAAGGCGAGAAGCCTCAGGCTGGAGAAGTCCCGACAGCGGAAGAAGAGATCAAAGAGCCGTACGTGCTGGAGTTTCTTGGACTGAAGGATGAGTATTCTGAAAACGATCTTGAAGAAGCGCTCATCCGGCATCTCGAACGATTCTTGCTAGAGCTTGGAGGTGACTTCGCTTTCATAGGGAGACAGAAGCGCCTCCGCATCGGTAACGAGTGGTACCGGATTGATCTGCTCTTCCTCCATCGCAAGCTCCGCTGTTTGGTGGTGATCGACTTGAAGGTTGGGAAGTTCACGCATGCTGACGCTGGGCAAATGCATTTGTATCTCAACTACGCAAGAGAGCATTGGGTGAATGAAACGGAGAATCCTCCCGTTGGATTGATCCTCTGTGCCGAGAAAGACTCCGCCGTTGCCAAGTATACACTCGAAGGCCTGCCCAACAAAGTGCTGGCGGCAGAGTACAAGCTGGCATTGCCGGATGAGAAGAGGCTGGCGAAGGAAGTCGAGAAGACACAAAAGCAACTCATTGCCCGCAGGTCAAAACCATGACTGTTACTGCGAGAAGCGTTGTTCAGCGGTGAAACAATCTCACATTCCGCACTCCGACTTCCCCCTTCAAAAGAAGGTGCTGGAGTTGGAGAAGGAGAGTGCCAATGAAATTGGAGTCATTACAGGTATGATTTCAAAATGAATGTCGACCAAATCACTCTGGGTGATCTATGTGAATTCAAGTACGGTGACAGTCTCCCCGAACGGAAGCGCATCCCCGGAAGCATTCCCGTTTATGGATCAAACGGCGTCGTTGGCTATCATTCCCAAAGTGTCACTCAAGGAGAAACAATCATAGTTGGACGGAAGGGCTCAATTGGCGAGGTGCACTACTCAGATGGTCCATGTTTCCCGATAGATACAACCTACTACATATCGGAAACGAAACGTAACTGCCATTTGAAATGGTTGTACTATATCCTTCGTTCTCTACGGCTTACAGATCTAAACAAGTCATCTGCCGTTCCGGGTTTGAATCGAAACGACGCTTACGAGAAGAGAATCGTTTTTCCCCCGCTTCCCATCCAAAAGCAAATCGCCGCCATACTTGAGAAAGCCGAAGCGGCGCGGGAGAAGCGTCGGCAAGCGAACCAACTCACCGAGCAGTTCCTGCAATCGGCGTTTCTGGAGATGTTTGGTGATCCCCTCACAAATCCTAAAGGATGGGATATGGTCCACATGAGGGATCTGTGTGATATCAAAAGGGGGGCCTCTCCACGACCAATCGACAAGTGGATGGGCGGGACTGTGCCGTGGATTAAGATTGGAGATGGTTCTGGCAACAGCAGCTTGTACATTGAATCAACTAAAGACTTTGTGACGGAAGAAGGTGCTGCTCGCAGCGTTGCGGTGCCAAAAGGTTCTTTGATTTTTGCCAACTGTGGAATAAGTCTCGGCTTTGCTCGAATCCTCAAGATCAGTGGATGCATTCATGACGGGTGGCTGGCATTGAGTAATTTGAGAAAGGATTTGAACAACGTCTACTTGCTATCTGTGCTTAATGAAATGACAGAGTACTTTAGGCGGATAGCACCAGGGGGAACAACAACCAAATTTCAACACATCCATTCTTGGCAACACGAAGATTCCGTTGCCTCCATTGATAGAGCAACAGAAGTTTGCCGCCCTGGTCGAGGAGGTGGAGGGGCTGCGGGCGAAGCAGAGGGAGAGTGAAAAGGAGTTGGAGAATCTGTTTGGGAGCTTGATGCAGAGGGCGTTTACGGGAGAACTTGTGTACTAGATGTCATTGCGAGGAGCCCTGCTGAGGGTGGGGTAAACTCCGCGACGAAACAATCTGAACAAAAACGGAGATAAGATTGCTTCGCACAAGACGCTCGCAATGACAGAGGGTCTGATCCAAAGGGCGTTTAGAGGGGAGGTTGTCTCATGAGACAAATATGCCTCAGCTGAGAAATCTTCGACGTTCATCGGACGACAAACTCATTGCCGGGGTTTGCGCAGGGATTGCCGAGTGGCTCGGTTGGAAAACGAGCACGGTGAGGATTCTTTTTGTGGTGGGATCCTTTTTGCCGGTCATACCGGGATTTGTGGTATATCTGATTCTCTGGGCGATTGTCCCGCCAAAACATCAGCAGCAATGACATCGGCCGGACCGGTGTGAGACTGATGTAGAGGGCGCGCGAAGGTTGGGGAGCAGCGGTCATTCCCCGGCTCGCGCGGGATTATCCAGAATGACATGCCGGAGGTGAAAGGGTTCTCTGAGCGTAACCTCAAACGCATGGTTTCATTCTGGAGAGAGTATGGTGCCCTCGGTTCAATTGTGCCGCAGGCCGCGGCACAAAAATCTGACAAACCTCCTTTGCCAATTGTGCAGCAACTTGTCGCACAAATACCCTGGTTTCACAATGTGCTCCTGATGGAGAAAGTCAAAGACCTTGGTGCCCAGCAATGGTACACGCAGCAGACCATCGAACATGGCTGGAGCAGGAATGTGCTGGCGTTGCAGATTGACGGTCAGGTACACAAGCGAGCTGGCAAACTGTTGAGGGAAAGTTGCTTGCGCCTGAAAGACGTTTCTTGTAAGATGTATACAAGTATCCAAATGAGTCGTCAATGCTACCTTTTGCGAATCTTCACTTCTACCAATGAATTTCGTATGAAGACAGTTCGATCACTATTTATGTCATCGTGCCTACTGGCTCGGACTAGTTGCTCGCTAGCAGTTGAAGGAAGGACGCGCGCACTCACCTATCTGACGCTCACAAAACAGACCACAGCAGAGGGTACTCCAGCGACAACATGGTTGCGAACTCTGCTACCCTTTCGAACTCGGGTAGTGACAGTTGCGGAGTTGCGCGGGCCGCGTCCTTCCGGCATCCTCTGGTGTCATATTCCCGACAGAGCGGAGTACGAAGTCTGGTCAAAGCAGATTGAGCAACTCCGAAGTTTGCGGGAGTTCATCAGGCGTGGTGAAAGGATTCTCTTGACAGATTGCGCCGCATTGCTACCGTACGAACTGGATTTGGAATCTCAGAAGCCTGAAGTCCAGACTGTGGAGGTGAAAAATGATTAGCTTTTCGATCAGAAAGGGCTGCAGAGTTTCGCGGGCATCCGATATTCAATGGGCTGGTCGGCGGCACGTTCATCTGGGATCTGACAGTGACCTTTGACGGATCACAGAGTAAATTCAAACAAGAGAGAATAACAATCCTACTGGGAAGCTGACCGAATGAGAAAGAAGAGACTCCGCTCAGAACGGGTTACGGCAAAAGAGGTGGCGGACACGCTTGGCATCTCCGCTATGACTGTCTCCCGCGCCCTAAACAATCATCCGTATGTCGATGAGGAGACCCGGAAGAAAGTAGAACAGGTTGCGAAGCGTCTGGGCTACAGTCCCGACCATATTGCCAAGAGTCTGGCCACACGGAAGACCCATACGATAGGTGTTGTTCTCCCTGAAATCACGCATTCATTCTTTCCGGAAGCCATCCGTGGAATTGAAGAGGTCACATACCAGAGGGGGTATCATTTGGTTCTCACGCACTCGGCAGAGGATGCTGAGCGAGAGAAAGACGCCATCCGCACTCTGGAATCGAAGCGTGTGGACGGCATACTGATATCGACCGCGCAAACCATGGAGGACTACCGCATCTACAACCAACTCGTGAAGAGCGGAGTGCAGCTAGTTTTCTTTGACCGATGTGTGTGGGGAATCGGCGCGAGTTGCGTGAGCATTGATGACGAGGAGAGCGCCAAACAGATCACGGAACACCTGATCGGGCACGGGTACAAGAGGATCGCCCACTTGAACGGACCCCAGCGTGTCTCCATCGGGAAGGCGCGACTGCGTGGGTACCGTCGTGCGATTGAAGGGAACGGACTGACATACCGTGAGGAGATGGTCATTGAGTCAGGGTTCCATGAGGGCGGCGGCTATGAAGCGATGAACAGGCTGCTCGACCTATCTCCGACGCGAAGACCTCGAGCAGTGGTGGCAATCAACGACCCCGCGGCATTTGGCGCGATGAAGGCCATTGCTGAGCGGGGCCTTCGCATTCCGCAAGATATTGCCATCGTCGGGTTCTCCGACGATATACGGTCGGACCTAATGCCAACACCTCTCACCACTGTGCGCCAGCCCGCATATGAGCTTGGAAAACGAGCTGCGCAACAACTCCTCGCGCAAATCGAGGGGAAATCCAAACCTCCGACACAGAGCGTCGTGAAGGCAGACCTTGTCATCCGACGATCCTGTGGCTGTAATTCTTAAAAAAACTCTTGACTTTCTCCTGAATGCGTCGTAAAATGGTCGTGGAAATGTTAGCGCTAACATTTCCACACCGTGCCGAACTCCAAATCACGCACAGTACCGCTTCCATGCGCAGTGCTGAGAGTGTCTTTTTTCGGCTTCAACAGCCTCTTCTTTCGCCAACAATTTCAAGAGGGAAATATGTATCTCTCCATCATTATCCTCTCCGTACTCATGATGTTCTTCACGTGTGGATGCACGCAGCCGCGAGTGGATTCACCCGGAAGTGACATCTGGAAAGGGAAACCCCATCAGGTGCTCACAGAATCTGAGGTGAAGGCTGAGATGGCTGAGAAAATGAAACTCGTGCAAGAATTCCTCAGCAACGAGTCACTCGATGGGATGCTGTTGACACAAGTGAGAAATGTGAATTGGATTACCGCCGGCGTAGCCAATACCCAGATTGTCCTGAACAAGGACGTTGGTGCTGCGTCGTTGCTGATCAAACGAGATGGGACCAAGTTCCTGATATGCAATGGGAGCGAAGCCGACCGCATGTTGGATGAATCGCTGCGGCAATATGGTTATCAACTCAAAACGTATAAGTGGTTTGAAGCCAACCCGGTGAAAGACACCCGCGGAGACATCATCAACGGAGTGGAAGGGAAAACCGGGAGTGACATCGCTTTTCCGGGAACAATAGTCGTGGCTGACAATTTCAAGCGGCTTCGGTTCAGTCTTACTGATTCCGAGATCAAGAGGTACCGCTGGCTGGGGAAAGAGACGACTGAAGCGGTTTCGGATGTCTGCCGTAAGGTCCAGGTTGGGATGGATGAATTCGAGATTGAGGCGATGACTGCCGCCGAATTGCGCTCACGCGGAATACTTCCGACTGTCCTGCTGATTGCTGTCGATGAGAGGATTGCAAAGTACCGCCATGCGTTACCGGCGGGCGCGCAGTTGAAGAAGTACGTTATGATCAATGTGGTAGCCGAGAAATGGGGAATGCCAATTGCGGTGACTCGCTTCGCGCATTTCGGGCAGTTGCCGCAGGAGCTAGAAAACAAACTACAGAAGACGGTAAAAGTGAACGCGCAGTATCAAGGCGCGACTGTTCCTGGCAAATCGTGTGCAGAAATATTTGAGGAGTGCAAACAATGGTACGCTGAGGCCGGCTATCCCGATGAGTGGATGAAACATCACCAGGGCGGCGCAATCGGTTATGACGATCGGGAGTATGTCATCTATCCCGGCATTCAGGAGGTTGTGCAGGAACGACAAGCCTTCGCGTGGAATCCAACAATCACCGGGGCGAAGGTCGAGGACACCATGATTGCCTACAAGGATCATGCTGATGTGGTAACGCGTTCCGACAACTGGCCGATGATCAAGGTCGAGCTGAATGGAAAGACGTACGAACAACCCGGAATCCTGATTCGATAACTCGATGGTTCCAAACTCCGTCATTCAAAAATCTGTCGTCAGTGAGTTTGAGTGTCTCACAGTGGAAAGTGAGCAGTTGAAGGTGGCGCTCTTGCCAGAGCTGGGAAGCAAGATGATCGAATTGAGAAGCAAGAACTCCGGCAAGCAGTTTCTCCTCGAGCCTCATGGCCGCACCTACAAGCGCGCATCGTATGGCGATGATTTCGCAATGTACGACACGAGTGGGCTGGATGAGTGCTTCCCTAACATTGCCGCATCGTTTTTCCCCGACCATGGAGAGTTGTGGTCGCGGGCGTGGGATTGGCGGCGTGACGCCGAGGGATTGCTGCTCACCATCGGCGGCGTGAAAGCTGAGTATAGGTTTGAAAAGAAGCTGCGGGTGGAAGGAAACAAGGTACGACTGAACTACAGGGTGCACAATCTGTCCGGCAAGCCGTTGCACTTTCTGTGGTCTGCGCATCCGCTTCTGAATGTCAGTCCCGGAGCCAGGTTGCTGCTGCCGTGCCACGTGCATCAAGTGTTCATCGACTGGACATCCGCTCCCAAGATCGGAAAACATGGTGACCTGCTGCCCTGGCCATCGCTGTCGTCAAGCAATGGCCTCATCGACTATTCGGTGGTACAAGACAGGAGCCTTGGCCAAGCCGTGAAGTGCTATGCCGGTGCCCTGAGTGAAGGATGGGCTGCAGCGTATTTTGCAGACGTTGACGAATCGTTCGTGATCGAGTTTGATTCGAGAGAGAACCCCTATCTTGGCATTTGGCTGTCCTACGGCGGCTGGCCATCTGTTGGCAACGACGGGCATCTGGCTGTTGCGCTTGAGCCATGCAGCGGACGCCCGGATTCGCTGGAGGAAGCCCTCCAACGAGGAGAGTGTGCGCAAGTGGAAGCGAATGGTGTGAAGGAGTGGTCCCTGACATTAAGTGTTGTTCAGGGTTTGCCCAAAAGGAAGAAGCCGCAAGACGGAGTTCCATGACAACCATTGAACTCACATTCATCGACTGGCTCATCATTGCGATCTACTTCGCCTTCGTGATTAGCGTGGGCTTCTATCTGAAGAGGTACACGAAGAGCCAGGAGGATTTCTTCCTTGCCGGCAGGAAGAACAGCTCATGGGTGGCAGGACTCGCCTTTCTTTCCGCCAACCTCGGTGCGCTTGAATTGCTTGGCATGACCGGCAACACCTTCAAGTACGGCATGTACGTTGCGCACTTCTACTGGGTGGGGGCTGTTCCGGCAATGCTCTTCCTCGGTATCTACATGATGCCCTTCTACTACAGCGGCCGCATCAAGTCGGTCCCCGGCTATCTCAAGCTTCGCTTCGACGAACGCACACGCGTGCTCAACGGCATATCGTTCGCCGTAATGACGCTCCTCGTCTCGGGCATCAACCTCTACGCAATGGCACTCGTGCTGCACACGTTCCTCGGTTGGAATTGGGACGTCAGCATGTGGGCCTCGGCGCTGACGGTGGCAGTGTACGTTACGCTCAGCGGACTCATGTCGGCCATCTTCACAGAGATCATGCAGTTCTTCCTCATCTGGTTCGGGCTCTTCCTGGTTTCGATTCTCGGTGTCATCGAGATCGGCAGTCTCGACGAGGTGTTCCGGCGCATTCCGGAAGCGTACGGGACCCTCTGGTCAACCTCCGCCGACCCGTCACAAAACGGGATGATGGTGTCCTGGGCAGGCATTGCGTTGGGTCTTGGCTTCGTGCTGTCATTCGGCTATTGGACTACAGACTTCCTCGTCGTACAGCGAGCATTCTCGGCAAAGGATTTGCGCTCTGCGCGCATGACGCCCGTGCTGGCGTCGTTCTTCAAGATGGCGGTGCCGTTTATCGTTATCGTGGCAGGATTGGTTGCACTGGTTCTTGCGAACGATCCAAAGAGTGGATTTGCACTGTTGCAGGATGGCGGGCAAGTCAATTATGATTCCGCTCTTCCGTTGTTGATTGCTCGGTACTATCCCACTGGCTTGATCGGGTTAGGAGTGACGGCGTTGCTCGCAGGTTTTATGGCGGGCCAGGCGGGGAACATCAGCGCATTCAATACCGTATGGACGTACGACATCTATCAGTCAGTGATCAACAAGAAAGCTTCTGGGTCTCATTTGCTGTGGATGGGAAGGGTAGCCACCATCGCCGGCATTCTGATCAGTATTGTGACAGCGTACTGGGCAAAAAGCTTCCCGAGCATCATGGACTACATGCAGGCGATCTTCTCGTGGGTAAACGCGCCGCTCTTTGCAACGATGCTGCTTGGCATGTTCGTCCGGTGGATCACCCCGGCCGGTGCGTTCTGGGGATTGATCGCGGGGATGCTCTCCTCCTTCACGATGTTCCTTGCCGTTAAGTTCAACTGGATCGACTCGAGCATTATCACCTTGTCCTCTGTCAGTAGCGACATGGCGGCTAACTTCTGGCGCGCATGGTGGGCATGGCTCAACTGCTTTGTCCTTACCATCGTCATTAGGCTGTTCACCGAACGCAAACCGGAGGAAGATCTGGTAGGATTGGTGAAGGGACTCACGCCTGAGACAGCAGGCACCGGCACGCACATCTACTCAAAGCCGGAGTTCTACGCAATTCTGTCGCTCATTGTCT
>CAYHRX010000081.1:0-9910 GCA_964359075.1 uncultured Chitinophagales bacterium | reverse complement strand
GATGCTCGCCATCTTCCAGCTCGAGAATCTGGTCGTCCTTGTCTGCTACAACAGCTCCGATCATCTGGCGCATCTCGGGGCTGTCATCGACAATCAGGAATTTCATGTGCGACATGTTCGGGTGATGTAACTCGTCTGCTGCAATGCGTGAATGGTGAGTGTAAGATGATCCAAAGCAGTGAGGGAGTAAATAGAGGAACGCGCACGTT
This sequence comes from uncultured Chitinophagales bacterium, assembly GCA_964359075.1. GTDB lineage: Bacteria > Bacteroidota > Ignavibacteria > UBA10030 > UBA6906 > UBA11986. The sequence continues at coordinate 9,701 of CAYHRX010000081.1, read as the reverse complement.
TGTTGCAGGAGGATACGCACAGACCCGTGCGTTGACGCATAGTGGCGCGACGCCCTACGGTTGCAAGGCGGCGATTCGTGCTACAGGAAGGGCTTATTCTGAATGGCGAACTTGAGGAGGCTATTGGTTCCGCGGAGGCCGAGCTTGCGGGAAATGTTTACGCGATGGTTCTCGACCGTGCGATTGCTGATAAAGAGCGTGTCGGCGATTTCCTTGTTCGATTTCAGCTCGGCAATAAGGGAGACGATCTGCCGCTCTGAAGGTGTGAGCATCTCAACGGGAGATCCTTCGGTCGTTGGGGCAGCAAGCGGGCTGCGTCTTGTAATGAGCAAGCCGGAGAGAGCAGGACTAAGATAATATCTCTCATCGGCTACGGCATGGATTGCGTGGATGATTTCTTGCAGGGCGGCATCCTTCAACACGTACCCCTTCACGCCAATATCCATTGCCTGAAAGAACATCTTCTGATCGTCGAACATCGTGAGAAGAATAACGCTCGTACTGCTGTTCTGCGAGAGCAGCGTTTCCGCGACCACAAGGCCAGTCATGTTCGGCATCTGAATATCGAGCACGGCAGTTCGTGGTTGCTTTTCCTTGATAACAGCAAGTGCTCTCTCGCCATCGGCTGCCTCACCAACGATCAGCAATGAGGCATCCGCTTCGATCACCTGCCGAACCCCGGCCCGAAAGAGGGGATGGTCGTCGGCAATAACAAGTGTGATGGGATCTTTCATGGCAAACTGGGAATAGTATGGTGCTGAAAAACAAAATTCTTAGCCACAGAGGCACAGAGTGAATCTGATGAAAAGAGGTCAGAAATCAAACCTCCTTCTCCTCAGTGTCTCCGTGACTCTGTGGCAAACCTCCTTTTCCAACAGACTGCTAGAGCGTTGGCTTCTGCTTGATCGGCACAGTCAGCTTCACAACTGTTCCTTTGCCTTCACGCGGGAGAATATCCACATGGCCGCCGAGAATCCGGGCGCGCTCCGTCATGTGAGACATGCCAGAACCTTGTGCCACAGAGCCCCCACCTGCTTGAGGCATACCTCTACCATTGTCTTCTATCGTCGCGATGATGAGCCTTCCAATTGCTGTTGTCTTGACAAAAGCCTCCGTTGCTCCTGAATGCTTCACGATGTTGTTCAGGCTTTCCTGGACGATGCGGTACACATTGATTTCATTGTCATGTTCAATCAGGCCATCGATGTTCTCAAGGGACGTGGTGAATTCTATGCCGGACGATTCCGCCACTTTTTCAACAATGGACTCTATTGCAACAGTCAACCCGAGCTGGTCAAGGTGATGAGGCCGGAGGTTCTGTGAAATGTCTCTCACTTCTTGTAACGCGTGTGTTGCCGCATCGGAGGCACCACGAAACAGATCAATGGAAGAAGGTTGTCCGCCTGAAGCCTGGAGTCCCATGAGCAGCTTGTTCTTGATGATGAGCAGGGTCTGTCCGAGACCGTCGTGCAGATCAACGGCGATGCGCTTGCGCTCATGTTCCTGTGATGCGATGAGCTGTCGTGAGAAGTTTTGCTGCACAAGCTGTTCGCGTTTGATCTTCGCAATCTGGCGGTAATAGACGAGCAGTCCCGCTGAGAGGAACACCATGATGGCAACTGAATTGAACCACCATGTCTTCCAGAAGGGGGGAGTAATGATGACCCTGATCGACGCCCCTTGCTCATTCCAAACGCCGTCATTATTTGATGCCTTCACACGAAACAGGTATTCTCCTCCATCGAGGTGTGTATAGGCGGCATAACGCCGCGTACCCGCATCGATCCAATCGCGGTCGAAACCCTCCATCATATACGCATACCGGTTTCTGCGGGGCGCGGTAAAGTCAAGGGCAACGAACTCGAATGATATGAAATTCTGATCGTACGAGAGCTTGACTTCCGCGGGTTTCGTTGCCGAATGCTGGAGCGGCACAGGTTTGTCAAAGACCTTGAACTGGGTAATGACCACAGGAGGGGAATGCGGGTTATCCTTGATGCTGTCCGGATGAAACACATTCAACCCATTCTCGCCGCCGAACATCATTCGTCCGCTTGCGCCTTTGTAGCAGGACCCTGAGAGAAACCGGTTTCCTTGCAGGCCGTCATCGGTGGTGAAATTCTTGAATGCTCCCGTTCGTGGAGTGAATCTGCTCAGGCCCATCTCGGTACTGATCCAGAGGTTGCCATGATTATCGGCAAGGATTCCTTTGATGAAGTTATTCGGGAGCCCATCGCGCTCAGTGTATCTCGTAATAGCACCTGAGCGGCTGTCATATTTGTTCAGACCGGTTCCCCAGGTTCCAAACCATAAGAATCCATCGTTGTCTTCGTGAATGGCACGCACCGCGTAAGCACTGACGCCCACAGAGTTATTCTGATCGTTCTTGTAATGCGTGAACCGTTGGGTCTTCTTGTCGAGCCGGTTGAGTGTCGCAGCCTCACCTGCCCAAGTCCCCAACCATATATCACCTCGACGATCTTCGTAGATGCTCCAGACTCCGATTCCATGAAGGCTGTCCGGGTTCTCGGGCATGCTTCTGTACCGGACCAGTGTGTTTCTTGCATGATTGAGGCGCGCAAGACCATTTGAGTGAAGTCCTATCCACAAGTTCCCGTCGGCATCTTCGTATATCGTTTTCACATTTTCGAACGGGTAATGCCGAAAGGCGTTGGCCTTGCGGTCAAAGGAATCCAGTCCGCCGCTTCCGCTGCATCCGACCCAGAGAGTACCTTGACGGTCTTCCAGCAGTGTCGAGACGACATTGCTGCTGATACTTCGCGGGTCATCGGGCTTATGGTAATAATGAGTGAAGAGACCTGTCGCGGGGTCATACCGATTCAAGCCTCCGCCTGAAGTTCCAACCCACATGGTTCCGGCTCTGTCTTCAAGCACAGCCAGCACGTTGTTGTTGCTCAGGCTCCGTGCATCGTTCGGAACATTCTGGTACAGGAGGAACTTCTGTTTGTTGGGAGCGTACCGGTTGATCCCGCCGTGCCATGTGCCGATCCAGAGTGTCCCTGTTCTATCCTTTATGATGGAGTACACTCTGTCGCTGCTGAGAGTATGCGGATTGGAAGGGTCACTCCTATAGTGGGTGACTGAATTTGTTGCCGGGTCGTACTTATCCAAGCCCGCGAAAAGCCCCAACCATATATTGCCCTTGTCATCCTCGGCCACTGCAAGGATCCTCAGGTCAGCAAGGCCGTTCTGCGTACCGGGCACGTTACGGAAGGGGAGAGCCTGGCCTGTCCTTGGGTCCAACCGCCTCACCCCATTGAGCGCATAACCGATCCACAGAAAACCCTTGCTGTCACCGAGCAGACAACTGATGGAACCGAACGAAGAATGGTCTTCTGCGAACGAGTACTGTTTGAAGTGACCGGTTTTCTCATCGTACGCGTTGAGTCCATTTGATGTGCCGACCCAGAGTGTTCCGGAATTGTCGATGCACACCGCGTTGATATCATCGGCGTTCAAACTGTTGAAATCGCGGGGATTGTGATGATACTGCCTGAGATTCCTCGATCCAGTGTCGTAACGGTTAAGCCCGTTGCCAGTACCTATCCAGAGGCTGCCTCCTGCATCCTCGCATATGGCTGTGATCGTGTTGTTGCTCATGCTGGTTGTATCCAATGGGTCGTGCAATAAATGGAGAAACGCGTCCCGGTCGCTATCGTACCGATCCAGTCCGGCACCTGTCCCAATCCAGAGCGTGCCACGACTGTCCTCGTAAAGAACGTTGATGCTGCTGTTTGACACGGAGTTTGAATCCAGTGGATTGTGCTTGTACACGGTGATGGAGTATCCATCGTAGCGATTCAACCCATCTTCTGTACCAAACCACATGAATCCCCGGCGGTCCTGAACGATGGATCGAACGATGTCTTGTGAGAGGCCCTGTTCTGTGGAGATGTGCTCGAAACGAATATCGGGCGTTTGAGCGCGAAGGGAAATACTTACTGCCGCAACGAGGATGATTGAGGACTGAACCAGATACGCGTATGAACGAACGCGAGCACAAACCAAGAGGACTGTTGCTTTCTGTCGTGAGGAGACAGAAAAATCTACCCAAAGGTGGAAGGAATGTCAAGTGAATCTTTCAATGTATCACTCAGAAACTGAGCGAGTCCAACCATTCTGCACTACCGCAGCAGCAGTAACTTCTTTGATTGAATGAATCCTTCTGTTCGCAGCCGATAGAAGTACACTCCGCTTGCCATTCCCGTTGCATCCCACGTCACTTCATAGCTTCCCGGCTTCATTCCCTCGTTCACTAGCGTTGCGACTTCGCGACCAAGCACATCGTAGACCTTAAGTAAGATTTTAGATTGCGGATTGAGTATTGCGGCTTGCCCTGGATTCCGAAATCCGAAATCACCAATCCGAAATCTTATGGTTGTTGTTGCGTTGAACGGATTGGGATAGTTCTGCTCAAGTGAGAACATCGTTGGTCTGTCTGACTCATTCACGCCCGATGGTGAACTCGGCAGCAAGAGCACCGGCTCCAGCCCAATTGTGATTGCGCTGCTGTGGAGATTGCTTGTTGAACTGTCACCGCGAATGATGCGAAACCAACCTGTCAACGCCGGTTCAAGCAGACGATTGCCCGAGCGGCTCCATGTGAGGTACAAAGGTTGGCGCGAAACGGTGTCCATCATGCGGTGGATGACGAGGTTGGTGTCGGTGATCGTCAGTCGCGTCTCATGATACGTGCGCTCCAGTCTTCCGAAGATCCCCCGCAGATATAACGGACGCTGACCGCTGGCAAGCATGTTCTGCAATTGCTCGTGCCATGAAGGGTTTGTCTGTCTCCACGATTCGTACGCACTGCGGATCTGAGCGACGTTTGCGAACTGCCCAACGATGTTCCCCGTCTCATCTCTCTGGCCAACGAAATTCTGCTTCAGCCACGTGACCAGCTCTTGAATGTGGACTCGCGGCAGACGTCCGTCTGTACCCACTGCACCCGGCACGAGCTGATACGGATGGATCATCCAGTTGAAATACCGCACTGCACTCGGCTCACCGCGTCGCACCGACTCGCGCCACTCGATGTACACACGGAGGAAATCCCTCCGCTGGTATGGCACAGTTCCGTACACCATGCCTTCGGGACCGTGCACTTGATCGTAACCAATGATGCCGCCAACCTCGGGTATCTTGATGTAGGCTGTGTCTGGAGATTGACGGGGCTCTGTCATGAAGCCTGCTTTGTAGATCCAGATTCCACCGCGTTCAGCACCACACATCTTCCAAATGTTATCATACGGGAATGGGTTCGGCACAGGGTACCGGAACAGCACGGTATCCATGCCCGGGTACGATGCCTGTGAGCCGTGGAAGAACCAATTCGCCGCCGATGTGTATCCGTTTCCCGTAAAGACCGCGTTGACCCACGGAATATTATCCTCCATAACTTGTCTGACCGTATCACGATTATTGCCGAAGACAGCGTTTACTGTCCTCCACAAATACGGCGTTGGTCGCTTGACCGTGATATGCGCGTGCATGCCAAGATGATGGACTCCTCCAGGCATGAACGATGCAAAGTCGGACGCATTGCTTCTCCGCACACATGCTTCGGCATACACGCCCGTCATCTGCGCGCTCAGCCCCAAGCCAACAGAGTCCGCATACCGCACATACCAGAGGAACGCATTGCGGTGCGAGTTGTAGTTGGCGATCACCACGTTCGAGTCTGTCGTGTTTGTGTTCAAGGGATCGATATGGACCATACCCGTAACGTAGATCGGCATGGTACCCTGAGCAGCCGCAGAAGCATTCAGGGCAACACCTATGATGAGTGGAATAATAGCTTTCATTTGATAACTACGAGAGATTTCTGTTGAGCAAAGCTACCCGTGGTTAGCCGATAGAAATACACGCCACTCGCGAGGTGAGCGGCATTGAAAGGCACGCTATGGATTCCTGGCACGAGTTCTTCATTGACCAGTGTGCCAACTTCCTGTCCCAACAAATCGTACACACGCAGGGACGTACGCCCGAGCATCCCTGTGGAAACTGTGAACTGAATTGTTGTCGACGGATTAAACGGGTTCGGATAGTTCTGCAGCAATCTGAATTCGTCGTCCTTCCCCTTCTCGTCCACCCCCTGAACGATTCGCATACTGTGCTGGACAATGCGGGATGAGAATTTCAGCTCGCCAATCCAGAGTCGGTCTTGGTAGACGAGCAGAGACGCAGGCATAAACAACCGGTTGATCCCGATCGCCGCTCTCGTCCCACCCACCGATGACTGTCCCAGCACAACCACTCTGCTCGTGTCGCCACCGTCGATCACATTTCTCCAAAGGTACACTGCGTTGTTGCTCGTATTCGCAATGGCCAGACTTCCGTTGAATGTCAATGCCTCCGCTGGAAGGTTGAGCCGTAGTGCCGGCGTAGAGGCTATTGTCTTGTACGGTTGGATGGTTCCCGGCAACGCAATGTCCGAAACGCGATAAACATAGACGGAAGGTGATGCCGATTGCACCGTGACACAGAGGTACGTTCCATCACTGTTCAGATGATTGGGCGGAGAGCCAGGAAGTGTAATAACCTTGTATGGACTCTCGCTACCTGTAACCGGAATCCCTGCCCAGATGTAGATGCTTCCCTGAGCATCCGCCAAATAGAGGTACAGGCTGTCGAGTGCCACGCCTCTCAGATCCTGAAATGATACACCGCCGATGCTGTTCGAGAAGATTCGAGACGGACCCTCACCCAGCAGCGGCACTGAATTCCAAACCGCGACATTGCGTTTTCCTGCAAGGACAATGCGGCCACTGTGAAGCGCATTGTCCCAGGGAGCAAGTCCGTATGAGCGAAGTGGAATCTTGATGTCCGGACGACGCCCGCTCTGTTGTGGGAATGAAGTCCATATCCACATCGTGGCATCAAAATCAGATGTCGCAATCAAACGGATTCCATCCGTAGTGAGCACGGGGTTCTGAATATAGTTGATCGAGTCGAGGGTGTTGACATACACCGTCGGACTCCCAACAGCGAAATCGGGAACTTGCGTGGATGAAACAGGAACAGCGTTGTACACGTGCACGTTGTTGCCGTTGTAGTTGTTGATGTACAATCTCCCACCCGCATACACAACGTCAGGGCCGTCGCCGTTCTTATACAAGCCGTTGTTGACCGTCAGATCGGGCGGCTGACTTCCCGATGTCGGCATCGTGTTCCACACATACACATTCGACAATCCACCTGCAACGAGTTTTCCATTCGGCAGCTTCAGCCCTTTGATCCACTCATTCCTGTAGAAATCGTATGGCTGGTTGGGCTGCGTAGGGTACGAATTCCAGAAATAGGTCGCCGGTTGATTCCCAACGACCTGTGCATTGTGGTCACCGACGAAGAAATACGTTGAACCATCGGTTGAAATGTTGCGCGGTGTTGTGCCTTGCGGAAGCTGTATCCTGTAGTCTGGTGCTTGATTGTCGGCTGTCGGGAGTGAATTCCAGAATAGCAATGCGGAGCCGCGCGTTGCCACTGCTGCCGCGCGTGAGCCATCCGTCCAGACTCCCCACGGCCACGCAAGTCCGGACGGGCTCAGCGCAGGAAGAGAAATGGAAACCGAGGCTTGCTGGGCATTCTGTGTCGGGAACTGATTCCAGATGAGGATACGGTCGTTTTCAGTATCCGCAACGAGCACAACCCCGTTGCTGGCGACAGAAACATTCCCCGGCCAGTTCAATTGGCTGCGGGATGTGCCGGGGTCATTCGCAGTGAAGTTCGGTTGGCCAAGAACAAGATCCGGCGGTGTGTTCCACTGGGTCGGAGGTGAGTTCCACACCAGAACCCTGTTGTTGAAGCGGTCACACAGCAGGAACTTTGTCCCGTTGCTGGCAATGCCGCTGGGATGGTTGTAGAGCAGAGGGCCGCCAGTATTGTTGAAGTCCACGCCGGAGAGCATCAGGTCAGCGTTCTGTCCCGTCGTGAACCACGGTTGGGCGTGAAGATGGTGCAACGAGAAGCATAGCGTTGCAAGCAACAGTGCCTTCATGTGCGACTTACTCCTTAGGGACTACCGAAGCAAAATCAGTCCCGCTGAACAACAGCGGGATTGTAGAGTAGGAAACGGAACGCAGGGATGAGGTCATCCTGTTTCTCCGTAACCCCTCGTCAAACCGTACGTGAGGTTTTCCTCGACAGAGTCCGTCGAAGTCTGACGACCTCATACGGCTTTCCTGAATGTTGATACCGTCAGCTTACAGCCGGCAGACCCGGTAGTTGTAGAACAACCCGAGTTGACCGTAGATGTAGTCGGAATTGACGCTGTGCCACCCATAACCTCGCCCACCTTTGCGTCGGTGTAGCACATGCCACACACGCTTGCTCACAAAGTGCGCAAGGTCCCGGAACGCTGCTGAGGCATGGCCGAGTCGGAAGTAGCCTACCCATCCTTGCAGATAACGAGTAACATTCTGCACCTGTTCCTTCACGTGCAACGGTATCGCATGGTGCACCAGTGTACGCACCTTCTCCCGACAACGTTGCTGACTTCGTTTGCTGGGCGATACCAGTATGAGCCGCGTGCCTGTCTTCCTGCTCTTGGCACAGTAGAATTGGAAACCAAGAAAATTCACGCTCTTCCCTTCCTCCAGTCGTAGTCGTCGCGTCTTCTCTCGGTTCAGACGTAACCCTAACCGTTCCACATAGTGTTCCAGTAAGGTGATGCCTGTGTCCAACTTCTTCTGCGCAAGGAGAATCATGTCGTCCGCATAACGCACCAAGTGAATAGACCCGTTCTTGATTGCTCCGAGTTTCTTCCGCTCGACTGCATGGTCAACAGGATTCAGGTAGATGTTTGCCAGTAACGGACTGATGACTCCTCCCTGTGGTGTTCCCTTCTTGCTCTGACGATGTTGACCGTTCTCGACATACCCATAACTCAACCATTGATGTATCACATGAAGTATTTGCTTGTCAACGATGCGACGCGCAACGAGCTTCATGAGTTTGGTGTGGTCAACCGTGTCGAAGTATTGCTCCAAGTCCACATCGTACACTTCTACACATCCCCAGTTCAGATATTTGTATATCTCCCGCACTGCATCGTGCGCACTCTTGTTGGGTCGGAAGCCAAAGCTCGATGCGTTGAAGTCTGCCTCGAAGATTGGTTCTATCACCAACAGTAACGCCGTTTGCATCCCGCCTTGCGGGACGGTCACGAACAGTCGGTATGCCCAACGGGCGTTGCTTCCCGTTCGCTTTCGGAATGTACACCCGCCGTACTGGTTGTGGCTTGTAACGTTCTTCCTTCATCTCAAGCTGAAGCACGGCAAGATATCTGTCGAGTCCTCGTTCCTCTACTGCACGATAAGTCTTATCGTACAAACTGTAGAATCTGTACTTCGGCTCGGCTTTCGCCTTCGTGTACAGCTTCCTCTGAAACTCCTGAAGCTTGCTCGTGTTTGATAGCTCGCGCAATACACACTCCGTTGTTTCTTTGGTCGCTTCCCTGACCCGACAGGTCGGGACAGGCATTCAGCAGAGGCCCTTTCCTCCGTCCTGCTTTCATAGGACATCAACGGTAATACGGCCTCATACGCCACCCTGCCAACAGTCTCTCCATTTCGTTTCCTTATAGGAGAATCTCTTCTCTACTCCCACTTGGCATGTGGGCATTGAGGCTGGCGAGGGTTTCCCAAGTTCCATTCCTTTCTGTCCGCCCATGTCGTCGCTCA
>CAYHRX010000080.1:0-9984 GCA_964359075.1 uncultured Chitinophagales bacterium | reverse complement strand
AAGGTGTGCCCCTAGCCTGCCTGAAGTCGGCGCCTCTTCGAGATCCAGCAGGCGGGATCTCTCGAGACGGGCTACCTAATCAGATTAAGCAGCCAGTGCGTAGTTGTAGTCTGCACTTATTGGTTTCCGCTTTATTAACGTGCAACTCGGAGAGCACGGTATGCGTTCTTGACCATTCCCATCCCCGTCGAAGCCAAGTCATCCCCTCACTCACAATCTAACAAACTGAATCCGAATATGCAAATGCTCAAACAACTAGTCTGATGGGTAGTTCTTCAACAGGGACTTCTTGAGGTGCTCAAATGCTTCACGGGGCGAGTCGCAGTACTTGAATAACTTGAGATCTCTTCGCGATACTACTCCGCGGGCCACGATTTCATCCCAGTTGATTACCTTGTTCCAATACTCTGAACCGTAGATCACGACGGTCATTTTCTTCTTGATCTTGTCTGTCTGTAAGAGCGTGAGAATCTCCATCAATTCATCGAGAGTCCCGAACCCTCCGGGGAATACCACCAGCGCCTTCGCAAGATACGCAAACCAGAACTTCCTCATGAAGAAGTAGTGAAACTCAAAGTTAAGTCCTTTGGTTATATAGCGATTCGCGAACTGCTCAAAAGGCAAACTTATGTTCATTCCCACTGATTTGCCTTTTGCAAGATCGGCGCCCTTGTTTGCGGCCTCCATGATTCCAGGTCCGCCACCAGAACAAACGACAAAGCGGTTTGAATGCTTCAGAGTTTTTGACCACTCTGTGAGCAATCGTGCGAGCTCCACCGTGTCATCGTAGTACTTCGACATCGGAAGCAGCGCTTCTGCCTCCCTGAGCCTCTCCTTTAACGACCTCGTTGGTCGCTTTGCCCGGGCAAGTTGGTTCTTCAAGAGATTGGCTTCCTTCAATGCTTCCTCCCGGGGCTTGACGCGGGCCGATCCGAAGAACACAATCGTATCCCGTATTCCAGAACGCCGGAAGCGTTGCTGGGGCTCTAGAAACTCAGTCAGTATCCTGATGATCCTCGCATCTGAGCTAGTGAGGAACTCCAGATTCTTGTATGCCTTCACCGGCCTCTCAATTCTCCTGTTCATGAATGCTCACTTGAGTACGTGAATGAGCCGTAGTCTAGTTCACTAAACCATAGTACTTGTCATCTTTCCCGTCAACAAATACATCGGGAGTAATTATCCCCTTGCTCTTTAGATTCCCCAGCGTCCTGAAGATGTCCTGTTTCTCCCAACCGAACAACCCTTGAATCGAGACCACGGTTCCAACGAGTTGGTTCTCGAAGTACTTCTGCAGAATGTGTTCGCGTGCCCGCTCCTCTGAGATTTTGCGTGCCGCTCTGGTCTCTTTGGAAAACCGCCGCAGTACCGTTTCCCATTCAAATGTGAATGGATCATAATGCTCCGCCACTTTTACAATGAACATTTTCCTCTGGAGCTCTGCGATGGCGTTATCGAATTCCTTGCGATCGGCCTTTGTATGCAACCCGGATGCCAGTTTGAGACCTTTCGTGATTTGAGGCGAACTGTCGGTCAGCGCATCCATGATGGACTTCGCCGCAGGCGAGAGGTTGCCACTGGCGAACTCCCGCACGTACTCGTCCGACGCTCCACTCCGGCGGGAGAGGGCGTAGAAATATGGGAAGTACTCAAGCGAGACCATCGTGGGACGATTCCTGAGTAGCTTCCCGTAGTATATCTTCTTCTCGGCAGGAAGAATGTTTTTCATCTCCCATACAAAGCTGAGGTACGGATCATGGTGTGTGTGATGTGGCATTTCCGGATTGCGACGGCCCGTGGCGGCGTGCCACAAGCACGGCGACTCCGAATAATCTGCCTTGAATGCAAAGCAGAACCCGACGGTGTTGATGAATTGAAGAGCCTGATGCTTTGTCTTCACTGCCAGCCGACTCGTTCGCCGATGAACCTTGTCGCGCCATGCCTCTACTTCGTTGGTCGAGTATGAGAACTTCATTGTCGTCTGCGCTCGAATGAATCAGTCACAACTCCTTTGAACGTAGAACCTTCCCCGCCAGCAAGTAGTACGTCACCTATAGCTGCGCGATCCATTCTCACCACTCCGAGCGCAAAGCGTTTCCCATGTAATGGTACCGGAGCCAAGCTGGTTAACACTCCAACTTCTCCTGACTCGCCGAACAACGGAGTCATCTCACTTATTGGAGAGGAGTTCTCATCGAAGCTCAGTCCGACCAACCTTCTTTGAACTTTCTGATATGTATCGAGCCGTGCGATGACCTCCTGTCCGATGTAGCAGCCCTTCGTGAAGCTTATTGCATGGATGAGACCCGCCTCGTATGGATTGAACGACTCGCTCAACTCATGGCCTCCCTGTGGCAGCCCCCAGATGATGCGGAAGCATTCATATCCATTTGTGTCAAGCAAATCCAGTCTACCCTGTCCTTCAGTCAAGTGAGTCATGACCTGTGAGGCGATCTCTCTGGGAACCAGAATGTTTGCGAATGCTACACCGAACTCCGCTTGATATTCTACCGTCATTCTACCAAACTGATGTGCAACTTCTTCAAAGCTGTTCTGTGTGACACGCACATTGAAAAAGGATTCAGCCATAGACAATGCACTCGGCCCAACGAACGAAAACATTGCCCAATCAGACGATACGATCGATGTGTGTACATCCTCCATGATGGTGTACTTGTCGATCCAGTTCTTGAGTAGGTACTCTTGTCCCGGGGAGGTAATGAGAAGGAGATAGTCCGGGAACACAAGGACTCGGACGCAATCAACAATGCGTCCCTTGTCTGTTGTGAAGACTGTTGTTCTTGCCTGATGAGGTTTGAGGTTCAGGAGATCATTCGTAGTTAGGCGGTGAAGCAAATCCAGTGCATCTGATCCTAGAACGCGAATCTTCCCTACCGATGATCGGTCAACAACAGTGGCTGAGTTCATCGCTGCATCGAGAGCCCTGTGTATGTTGGAAGATCGCATGGTTCAAGCTCGCTTACAACTCAAAAAAAAACAGTAATGCCCGGGGTTTGGGCATTCCCGGGCATTGTTTCAGTTGCTTGTGCACCCACCAGGACTCGAACCTGGAACCCACTGATTAAGAGTCAGTTGCTCTACCAATTGAGCCATGGGTGCGTAAGGAACTTGCGTCCTATTTTCCCCCGGTTGGTGCAGGTGTTGGGAGTTGCTGAGGTGGCAATTGCGGAGCAGCACTTTGTTGCTGAGTGGTGCCTTGTCCCTGCAAGATGCTTTCCCCTGTACCAGTGCTACGTGGCAGGAATGCGATGTTGATCAGAAGGGCCAACACTCCAAACATTATCGCAAGCACTTGTGTTGCCTTGGTGAGGAAATCCGCCGTTCGGCGAACGCCGAACATCAGCCCAACCTGACCACCTCCGAAGGTTCCGGCGAGTCCTCCGCCCTTGCTTGACTGCATCAACACAGCAACAATAAGCAGGACACTGACAATAATCTCAACAACGATCAGAAACCAAAACATGGATATACCCCGTGGTTAGTGCACATGAATTGCATTCCAAGGTACAAAATCCTGGACGTTAAATCAAGCTAATGGGAAAACATCGCGTCAGAAACTGTAGCCCCAGTTCTTCAGTTGCTCGGCTGTGATACTCTTTTGCTGGGATTGACTGGCGAGTCCACCAAGCAGCCTCTCGACGTACTTCCCGATCATGTCGAATTCAAGATTAACGGCTGTTGAAGGCCTGTAGGTTGAGAAGATCGTGTTCTCCATTGTGTGTGGAATGATCGACACGGTGACGACAGTGCCCTCAATAGCAGCTACAGTCAGGCTGACGCCATCGACCGCAATCGATCCAACAGAGATCACGTAGCGTTCAAACTGGGCTGGTATCGAGATACGAAACAACCAACTGGTCTCTTGCTCTTCCACCGATTGTACGTGGCCGACACCATCAACATGTCCAAGAACGAGATGTCCACCAAGACGGTCTCCAAGTTGCATGGCAAGCTCAAGGTTGACGAGTGCCGAGACAGTCAGGGATCCCAGCGTTGTCTTCTTCAGCGTTTCTTCCACGGCGATCGCAGTAAAATCGCTGCCAGCTTTGTCAACCACAGTCTGGCAGACTCCGTTGATGGATACGCTATCATCCACACTCAGTTGTCGCGCCGTTTCAGGAGCGTGAATGGTGAATCGTATTCCTCCGCCCAGCGGTCGAATCTCGGAGACACTTCCGACTTCCTGGATGATTCCCGTGAACATTAGCGGTTAGCTCCCCTCATGCAAAGTCATATTGAATAACCACGTCCGTACCTATGATCTGGGCGCGCAACCTGTTTGGCGTCAGCGAAATCGGCAAAGGCCCCATGGCGACATTCACGCCAACGACCGGAATACCAGCTCGCATGAAAAGAGGAGCCAGGAATACGCTCAGTCGGTCGGTCAAGCCCTCCTCCAAGAACTCTTCAAACACCTGCCTCCCTCCTTCCACGAGTACGGTTCCCAAGTTCATCTGATAGAGCTTCTTAAGGACATGTTTCAGTGAGAGTCGTCCATGTGTTGTGCCGAGAGCAACTACCGTTGCTCCAAGTGATGTGAGCTCATCCACCTTCTTGTGCTTGTGGGTTGCTGCCTGAGTGCTCGTGAAGATGATGAGTTTCCTCTCCCTGGCAGTCCTGAACACCCGTGCTTTCGTACTCGCATTCAGATTGCCATCAAGAACCACTACGGAAGGGTTTCTTCCCTTGACCAGCCGAACGGTCAACAAAGGATTGTCTGCGTTCAAGGTACCGGCGCCCACGAGGATCGCATCGTGCTCCGCTCTCCAGATGTGAACCAGCCTCCGAGATTCTCCGGAGCTTATCCACTTCAGCTTGCCGTTCAGTGTTGCTATCTTGCCATCGAGCGACTGCGCAATCTTCACGTGAATGAACGGTCGCTTCTTGATGATGTGGGTGATGAACTCGTGGTTCAGCTCGCGAGCCTGCGATTCCAGCACACCGTCAGTCACCCCCACACCAGCGCGGCGGAGTCTCTTGATGCCCTTCCCTGCGACCAGAGGGTTTGGATCCTTCATGGCAATGACCACCCTAGGGATCCCAGTTTCTATGATGCGATCTACACAGGGTGGTGTCTTGCCATAATGGGAACAGGGTTCAAGATTCACGTACAGTATCGAGTTTCTGAAATCACCTCGATGGGCATTGATGCACTCCACCTCGGCGTGCGGCGCACCAAACCGGCGATGGAAGCCTCCAGCAACGATCCGGCCGTTCTTCACAAGCACCGCACCGACCATCGGGTTTGGACTCACGAAGCCACTCCCCTTCCGTGCCAGGAGAAGGGTCTCTGTCATGAATCTTTCGTGTCGGTTCTGTTTGCGAAGTGAAGGCAAGCAAGCACTCAATAGGCAGAAAGAGACATTGTAAGAGGTGATCCCAGGCTAGGCGATGGTTACTTCTCTGCCCGTGCGAACCGACTTGTACACAGCGTCCACGATCTTCATGCGCTGGACCGCCTCATCTGCAGTTGAGATGATGGGATGAACATCTCTTACAGCGCCAAGGAAATGCTTAAGCTCATTTTCGTACGAGCGTTTGAACAGATGCTGCGGCGATTCCATCTTGGCGGGCGCCAGGTTGACGATGTTACCGTGCAGTTCTTTGTTAATTCGGAGTGGGTTCAAGCTTGCAGTGCCTTCGGTCCCAAACACGTGGCAGTAGTAGAGATCGTCTTGTACCTGCATGGACCAACTCACTTCAATTGTCATCAGCGAGCCATTCTTCATTGTAATACGCACCAGCGAAGTATCTTCCACCTGCTTCGTGGTATGGTTGAAGTTCGTGGCGCTCACACGCTTCACATCAGGGAAACCCATCATCCAGAACGCCATGTCGAGCATAACGATTCCCAGGTCAAGAAACACCCCGCCGCCAGATTTCTCTCTCTGCGTCAGCCAGGCGCTATTGTTGTTCTTCTTGCGGAGCCAACCTGCTTTCGTGTAGTAGACTTTGCCGAGCTCTTTCCCCTCAAGGAAGCTTTTCAGAATCATTGTATCAGGACGGAAGCGGTGATTCATCCCAACCATCAGCTTGCGCCTGTGCTGCTTCACTGCTTCAGCGATGGCTACGGCCTCGTCGTACTTCCGGGCAATGGGTTTCTCGACAAGAACGTCTTTGCCAGCCTTAAGGGCCGCGATTGCGACATCCTTGTGTGAGTCAGTCGATGTGGAGACGACGACGGCATCCAGGTTCTCGCTCTTGAGCATGTGGTCGACGTCCGTGTAGAGGGCCGGAATGCTGAACTTCTCGGCCACCAATCGGCCCCGTGATTTGTCACGATCACAGACTGCAACGATCTGTGCCTCATTCAGTTTGCTCAGGATAGGAAGGTGCACGACCTGTGCCACCCACCCAAGACCAACAACGCCAAGCTTGACTTTATCCATAGGTCGTGTGGAATCTGGGAATCATGATACGAAGACGCTCGCTGGTCGGTGAGTGTTGGAGCGACTTGGTGCAAGGAACTCCTTCGCGACCGCCACAATCCCCGGTGGATCCAAACCGATTTCTTTGTAGAGCTCGGCAGGCGAGCCATGATCAATGAAGCGATCTGGGATGCCATGGAGTCTGAGCTTCACAGACGTTGCGTCCTTCGCAGCGAAATACTCCGCGACTGCACTCCCCATCCCTCCTATCACAACATTATCTTCGATTGTCATGACATGAGTGAACCGCTTGGCGATCCGGTCCAGCATGTCGGTGTCGAGCGGCTTCACGAAACGCATATTGACCACCTCGGGAGAGATACCTTCAACGGTCAGCATCTCTGCTGCCTTTACCGCGTAAGCGACCATGGTGCCTACTGCAAGGATAGCCACGTCCTCTCCCGCACGTAGAGTTTCGCTTTTGCCAATCGGAATCAGATCAAAACCGTTCTTGAGCGGAACGCCTAACCCGTTGCCACGAGGATATCTCAGGGCGATGGGCCCCTTTTCATACGAGACTGCTGTATACAGCATGTCGCGGAGTTCACTTTCATCTTTCGGGGCCATGATGACCATGCCAGGAATTAATCGAAGGTACGTCAGATCGAACGCGCCATGATGCGTTGGTCCATCAGCGCCGACGATGCCTGCACGGTCAAGCGCAAACACAACGTGTAGATGCTGAAGGGCGACGTCATGGATGATCTGATCAAACGCTCGTTGGAGGAACGTTGAGTAGATGGCGGCAATCGGGACGCAGCCCTGAGTAGCCAGTCCCGCTGCAAACGTGACAGCATGCTGTTCGGCAATTCCCACATCGTAGAAGCGATCCGGCATCGCCTTCTGCAATTGATCCACGCCTGTACCGTCGGGCATCGCAGCAGTAATGCCGACGACCTTTGGATTCTGCTGAGCAATCTGAACGACTGCTTCACCGAAGACTTTCGTATATGCCGGGGCGGTTTCCTGCTTCTTCGGGGCTACACCGGTGATCTTGTCGAACGGCGTGACGCCATGAAGCTTCTGCACGTCGGCTTCTGCGGGCTTGTACCCTTTTCCCTTCTGGGTTATCACGTGAACAAGAATGGGACCGTGGTACTCCTTCACATGCTGAAAGATGCGGACGAGTTGCGAGATGTTATGACCACTGATGGGACCAAAGTATCGGAAGCCGAGCGCTTCGAACAACATTCCCGGAGTAATAACAACCTTGATCCCTTCTTCGACCCGCGACGCGACGCGCCTGATCCTATCGCCCCAGACATCGAGCTTCTCGGTCAGGTGGTACACGTTCGACTTGAAACGGTTGTACGATGGGTTGGAAATGATCTGTGTAAAGTAGTTGGAGATTGCCCACACGTTGGGAGCAATGGACATGTTGTTGTCGTTCAGAACAACAATCATATCTTTTTTCATGACGCCGGCATTGTTCATCCCTTCGTACACCATTCCTCCCGTCATCGAGCCATCGCCAACGATTGCTACGACTTTGTAGTTTTCCCGCAAACGCTCACGGGCGGCAACCATGCCGAGCGCCGCCGAGACGGCCGTGCTTGCATGCCCAGCCCCAAAGGTATCGTACTCGCTCTCGCTTCTCTTGAGGAAGCCGCTCAGCCCGCCGTACTGACGAATCGTTTGTAGCCGATCTTTCCTCCCGGTGAGTATTTTGTGTGGATATGCCTGGTGCCCCACATCCCATACAAGCTTGTCATGCGGCGTCTTGAAGACATAGTGCAACGCCACGGCCAGCTCTACTGCTCCAAGCCCTGCACCCAGATGGCCGCCGGTCTTTGATACAACATCGATCAGGAAATTCCTGACATCACCACACAACAACTTCAGTTCAGGAACGGACAGCGGTCTGATGTCTGCGGGAGTGTTTACTTTGTCCAAGTACGGGTACTGCCAATCACTCATGAATCATCCTGCCTTACTCGTTGCGTACGTTCTACTCATCCTCTTCATCCAAAAGCTGGAAGCTGCCGTCGATATTCTTGCTTAGTTTCTTCAGCTTTAGTTCTGCTTGAGTCAGCCTCTCCAAGCAAGCTTTGGAGAGCGCCAGCCCTTCCTCATAGATCTTGATAGAATCCTCCAACGGGACTTCCCCCTGCTCAAGCTTGTTGACTATCTCTTCAAGCCTGTGCAGGGACTCTTCAAAGGTCTGTTTCTGATGGTTCTTTGGCGTCATCGCAACTGATCACAACACTTTTGATGGTACTACGCCATCGTGGAACTTGATGTCAACTGTGTCATCTGTATGAAGGCCGACTGCCGAGCCTACGATTTCACTGCCCCTGTACACCATGGTATATCCTCTCCGCAGCACCAACGTGGGGTCCAACGCCACAACCCGATGGTGCAGCGAATCGGATGCAGACTTCAACATGGCTAACCGGTGAGAGATCGCAGATGACAGGCTACGCTCGAGTTCGTCTACGCGCTGGCTATGTTGTCGGAGGAGATCGATCGGTTTGTTGAAGGAGTAGCTTCGAAGAAGGTGTCGCACGTGCTCCTTGCGATCATTCAGCATGGTCATCATTGCTTCACGCATAGTATACCAAGAATCACGCACATTTGCAAGGATAGCATTCCGGTCGCGCACCACAAGTTCCGCCGCCGCTGATGGTGTTGGTGCTCTCAGATCGGCGACGAAATCCGCTATGGTGAAGTCAATCTCGTGCCCCACTGCGCTGACGACAGGCACTGTTGATTTGAAGATTGCCCGGGCAACAGTCTCATCGTTGAAGGCCCACAGATCCTCCAATGAGCCCCCTCCCCTTGCGACGATGATAACGTCGATGCCGCCGACCTCATTTAGATCATTGACGGCCCGAGCGATATCATCGCTCGCGCCGGCTCCCTGCACGAGCGTTGGTCGGAGAATCACTTCGACACCGGGGAATCGACGTCGGAGAACATTCAGCATGTCGTGCAAGGCTGCGCCGGTAGGCGATGTTATAATACCGATGCGTTCCGGGAATTCTGGAAGAGGCTTCTTGTGCTCGGCATCGAACAGTCCTTCAGCAGCAAGCTTGCGCTTGAGATACTCGAATGCCATCTGCAATTCACCGATGCCGACAGGTCGGATGCTCGAGACTTCGATCTGATACGCACCGCGAACCTCATACACCGTTAGCCGTCCGGTGACGATGACTTTCATCCCATCTTCCGGCTGGAAGGACAGCATTGCTGAACGGCTGCGCCACAGTACAGCGGCAATCTGCGCCCCTTCATCTTTGAGTGTGAAGTAGATGTGTCCGGATGTGTGGCGTTTGAAATTCGAGAGCTCTCCCTGCACGACGACGGATGAGAACGAGCTTTCCAGCGAGTGCTTGATCCGGCGGGTAAGGTCGGTGACGGTGAGAGCGAGAGGTTCGAGTGCCATGGAGTAGTCGGTTGATTTTAGAAGACCAGTCGAAAGCCTTGTCCAAAGAAAACCGCGAGAACCTGCCTGCCGCAACTCTCGACGAGTCCCTACGGGTCTATCGACCCGAAGGGTCGTAGACGAGTCGTCGACAACTCGTTGAGCAGATAG
>CAYHRX010000079.1:0-10016 GCA_964359075.1 uncultured Chitinophagales bacterium | reverse complement strand
TACATGGACCTGAGTATCCGCGGTGATGGCTACACGAAAGGCAGCTGGGTGTTGTATTCTGATTTCCGCTACGTGCTGCGCTACAGCTTCACGGGCGGCCTCAGCGGATCGTATGCAAAGACCGTATCAGGATTGCCGGGCGACCCAGCCTACAGCAAGGAGACACAGTTCAATGTGCGGCTGAACCATAACCAGGAATTCAATCCGACCACGAGGTTGGTGGTGGATTTCACATTCTCCAGCGGTAACTACTATCAGCGCACGAGTAACAACCTTGAAGACCTGCTGCGTCAAAACATCGTTTCCAATGCAACGCTGATGAAGTCGTGGGAAGGTACGCCGAACAGCATGACTCTCAATGTCCGGCGTGATCAGAATCTGCAGACCGGGCAGTTGAATGAAGTGCTGCCAAGCTTTTCATTTAACATGGGTCAGAGTTTTCCGTTCCGTCCGAAGAAACGGAGCGGCGGAGGGGAGAACTCACAGCAATGGTACGAGCTTATCGGTTATTCGTACGGTGGCCAGTTCCTGAATGTGCGAAACAAGACTCCCGTTGCACAACAACTGGGCGGTGGGTTCACACATGACGAGCGACGCGGTATCCAGCATACAATAGGAGTGAACGCTTCGCCGAAGCTTGGATATTTCACAATCACACCTTTTTTCAATTATGCGGAGAAGTGGTACGACAAGCAGATCGAGAGAAGCCGCAACCCTGTTGACAGCTCGACTGTGACACGGGATGTCAAGGTGGTCAAGGCTGTCAGGTACTTTGATCTTGGTGTTTCGGCGGCAACGAAGTTCTACGGTGTGTTTCAGCCGGGGTTTTTTGGCATCAAGGGTATCCGTCATCAGGTGTCACCGAGCGTCACGTACACGTATCAACCCGATTTCTCCAAGCTGAAGTACGGCTATTATGGGACATACATTGACAAGTTGGGTGTTGAGCAAAAGTACAGTTTCTATGAGAAAGAGGTCTTTGGAAGCGCACCCGCAGGCGAGCGGCAATCCATTGGACTGAACATCGGCAACGTGTTTGAGATGAAGCTGGCTGGCGACGACAGCGCAGGTGAGGACAAGAAATTCACACTCTTGAATCTCAACGCCGGCATCTCCTACAACTTTGCCGCCGACAGTCTGAAGTTCAGCGAGCTTGGCCTTTCGTACCGCACGAACATCGGCGAAGCATTGAACATTGGCGGCAACCTCTCCTACAATCTCTATAAGTTTGAGGTCGACAAGAACGGCAGAGGCGCCCGCGTGAACAAGTTCCTGATCAAAGAACAAGGGCGACTTGCCCAGCTTACAGGCTTCAGTATCAGCGTGGGCACACGGCTGAGCGGTGAGAAGAAGGAAACAAAGGCCGGACCTGTGAAGTCGCCGGAAGACTCGCTCGCACAGCAACAGAAGCGTGGGTACGTGGGGCTGTACGACCAGGTGGAGCCTGACTTCAGCATTCCCTGGAACCTTGACCTGACCTGGAACTTCAGTCAGAACCAGGCGGACCCGCGTTTCAAGACGCGCAGTTCAAACATCTCAGCGGCGCTTGGGTTCAACCTTACAGAGTTCTGGAAGATCAGCGCCAGCACCAGCTACGATGTTATCAACAAGGAGTTTGCCGCGCCACAGGTCACGGTGTACCGCGACCTGCATTGTTGGGAGATGAACTTCAGTTGGGTGCCGACGGGGCAGTTCAGGAACTACCGGCTGGAAATCAAGCTTAAGGCGCCGCAACTGCGGGACGTGAAGGTGACGAAGCAGTTCAATTCAAGAGACATCTTCTAGGGCAGACTCACCGTTATGCGGATTGCTTTCGCTCTTCGTACGAGTACAGCGGGTCAGCCTTGCGGAGGATGACGTCCTTCGTAATAAGGCAGCTTGCCACCTTCTCGCGGTTCGGGAGGTTGTACATGATGTCGAGCATGACCTCCTCGATGATTGAGCGCAGAGCCCGGGCGCCGGTGCCGCGTGCAATGGCCTTCAACATGACTTCCCGTAGTGCGTCCTCCTCGAATTCCAGGTCAACCCCTTCCATTCTGAAGAGCTTCTTGTATTGCTTTATGATGGCGTTCTTCGGCTGGGTGAGGATGTTGAGCAGAGCGTCTTCGCTCAGTGAATGAAGCGGCGCCACAAGCGGAAGGCGCCCGACGAACTCAGGGATGAGTCCGAACTTCACGAGGTCATCGGGCTGGACGAGCGGCAGAAATGCATCGGCGGTCTCCTCTTTCTTGCTGCGCACCTCGGCACCGAAGCCCACAGGATTCTGGTTCACTCGACGGGCGATGATCTTCTCAAGTCCGTCGAACGCTCCACCACAAATGAAGAGGATGTTGCGAGTGTTGATGTTGATGAGGCTCTGTTCCGGATGCTTGCGTCCTCCCTTTGGAGGGACGCCCGCGAGCGTGCCTTCCAGTATCTTCAGCAGAGCCTGCTGCACACCCTCGCCGGAAACGTCACGTGTGATTGAAGCGCTGTCGCTCTTCCGGGCAATCTTGTCGATCTCATCGATGTAGACGATGCCCCGCTCTGCCTTTTCGATGTTGTACTCGGCGTTCTGGAGAAGATGGACGAGGATGGTCTCCACGTCGTCACCAACGTAGCCCGCCTCGGTCAGCGTCGTTGCGTCTGCGATGGCGAAAGGCAGGTCAAGAATCCTTGCGAGCGTTTGAGCGAGGAGCGTCTTGCCTGTGCCGGTGGGGCCGATGAGAAGGATGTTCGTTTTCTCGATCTCAACGTCGTCAAGATCATACAACCGGTCTTTGGAGTCTATGCGCTTATAATGGTTGTAGACTGCAACAGCGAGACTCTTCTTCGCCTGCTCCTGGCCGATGACGTATTCGTCCAGGGCCTTTTTGATCTGGATGGGTGTGAGCGCTGCCTTTACGCCTCGCCGCGCAGAAAACGCGGCAAGGTTATTCCTGATGATGTCGACGGAGCTTGAAACGCAGATGTCACAGATGTAGACATCCGGTCCTGCGATAATGCTCTGCACCTCCTCCGGAGTTCTTCCACAGAATGAGCAGTGTATCTTCTCTCCGCCCCGCGACTTCGTTGACATGAGGTTCCCGCTGATTATTTCTTGGGTTCGTCGGCTTTCTTGGTGAACACGTTGTCGATCAGACCGTAGACCTTTGCCTCTTCGGATGACATGTAGCGGTCGCGGTCGGTATCCTTCTCAAGCTGGTCAACCGGTCTGCTGCAGTGGAACGCAAGGATCTCGTTCAGTCGCTTCTTCGTGCGCAGGATCTCTTCCGCCTGGATGCTGATATCCGATGCAGTTCCCTGTACTCCGCCCCACGGCTGGTGGATCATGATGCGCGAGTTCGGGAGCCCGGACCGTTTGCCCTTTGCGCCCGCGGCGAGCAGCACAGCGCCCATGCTCGCGGCAAGACCAATGCATGTTGTTGCAACGTCTGGCTTAATGTACTGCATGGTGTCGTAAATTGCCAGTCCTGCCGACACGCTGCCGCCCGGACTATTGATGTAGAGGTTGATATCCTTGTCCGGGTCTTCTGACTGGAGGAACAAGAACTGCGCGATTGTCAAACTGGCGACGTTATCGTCAATCGGCATCCCGATGAAAACAATACGCTCTTTCAGCAGGCGAGAGAAAATATCGTAGGCTCGCTCCCCTCGTCCGGTTTGCTCAACCACCATCGGGATCAGTTGGTTAAATATCTTTGGCTCCATTGTACATCCTTTCCTGTTCAGTTCGCGTGATGTTTGGCAGGTTCCTCAACCATCTTCTCCGTGATCTTCGCCTGCAACTTGAGCAGGGCCATGAGCTTGTTGGTCAACAGCCTCTCGGTCCCCGCACTGGAGACTTTGTAGTAGTCCATCAGGCGCTCCTTCTCCACGCCGATGCGTGTCGCGTCAATCTCCGCAAGCTTCTCGAGTTCATCGTCCGTCACCTTGAGGCTCTCGACTTCGGCGATGCGTTCCTTGAGCAGCATCCACCGTGATTGCCAGATTGCATAGCTCCGGCTTTCTTCACGAAACTTCTGCTCATCAAAATTCCTTGGGAGCTTCCTATCTCTTGACTTGCCCTTGATGTCATCAACAAAAGCGTCAAGGAATGAGTTCACTATAGATTCAGGAACCGGGAAGTCGTGCATCCTCACCAGTTCCTGGGCGATTGCATCTTCCAGCTTTCGCTCCGCCTGATCGTTCCAGTAGCGTTCCAGGTCCTTCCGCATGCTCTCCCGGAACTCATCGGGTGTTGACACCTTCTCGCCCGAGACCTTTTTCACGAGATCATCATCAAATGGCGGGAGGTTGTTCTTCTCTACTTTCTTCACGGTGATTGCGAGGTGTACCGGATGTGTATGGTCGTCGTGCCGCGATTCAAACCTGACCCTGTATGTTTCACCAACGGTGGCAGAGTGCAGCGACTCTCTGATCTCCCGAATAAGCGTTGGATCGGCAAGGTAGAAGCGGGCATCGGAAGTCCTCTTGCCGATGATCGGTGCTCCGGTCTCATCCAGTTCCTGTGCGTCACCGGTGACGAAGTGCTCGGCATCTGTCACCGTCTGCATTTCGGTAGTGGTGCTGTTGCTTTGGCGAAGATGGAGGATCTCGCGCTCTAGCTCCTCGTCGGTCACTTTGTGAATAGGCTTCTCAACCCTGATGCCTTTGTAACTCTTCAACTCAACCACGGGCTTCACATCATACTGAATCTTGAAGTGGAAGTAATCTCCGCGCTTGAAATCCATGTCCACCATCGATGGCGTGCCGAGTGGTGTTATGGCTCGCTCAGTCATGACTTTTCGGTACACTTCATTGGCCACATCATCCAGCGCCTCTTGCTCAACGGCTTCTCCATAGAGTCTCTTTACAAGCCCAATTGGTGCCTTGCCCTTGCGAAACCCTTTGAGCTCGACCTTGGGCTGGAACTTCTGGTATGCCTTATCGAAATGAGGCTGCAGCTCGTCATTGGAGAGGCTGATGTCGGCCTCCTGACGAACTTCGGAGATGGTGTTTATGGTGATTTCCAACTTCTCTTTTTCTTACGTGATTGAAATAGCTCCAGCGTGAGTGGGCATAGAGGGACTCGAACCCCCACGGGTCTCCCCATCCCGCAAACGCATGGTGGGCACGGAGGGACTTGAACCCCCATGGATTCCTCCACTAGATCCTAAGTCTAGCGCGTCTGCCAGTTTCGCCACGTGCCCCATTGAACCCTTGTCGCATTGGCGTTTGCGGGACGCGTCTGCCAATTCCGCCATATGCCCGAGACTATGCTGTGGTGGGGTGAAAAAGATAACCATTTTCTGAGGGAACTTCAAGGAAACCCAAGAGGTGGGAATGACCGATGTAAGTAGGGTTCACTGAAAAAGTCACGAGACACAAAAAATTGAACTCGTACGACCCAAAATGAAACACATCCAGCGCTCACAGCACCAGTGAAGGGTCGATAGAAAAGAAGACAAATTGATTGCTGTACTTCATACGTGGGGACAGAACCTAGCATGTCATCCCCACGTTCATTGCATCGTGCCTGGTGGCGGGCTCTCGGTGGACGGGTCCCGATGGATCGGATCGCGAGAGAATTTCTTCATTCCCGTGCATGTACTCTCGCAGGTGTTTCGGGGAAAGTTCCTTGCATTGTTCAAGAGGGCGTATCGAAGTGGGAGGCTCAAGGGTATCG
This sequence comes from uncultured Chitinophagales bacterium, assembly GCA_964359075.1. GTDB lineage: Bacteria > Bacteroidota > Ignavibacteria > UBA10030 > UBA6906 > UBA11986. The sequence continues at coordinate 4,369 of CAYHRX010000079.1, read as the reverse complement.
GAGAATGCGAGGTGCTACGGGACAGGGAGAAGTTTCAACAGCTTCTGGACCGGCTCTACACCAAAGGCTGGGTGGTGTATGTAAAGCAACCCTTTGGAGGTCCGGAACAAGTCTTGGCGTACCTCGGACGCTACACACACCGGGTTGCCATCTCGAACCATCGCCTGGTGAGTATGTGCCGTTCTGCGGGAAAGGTGAGCTTTCGTTGGCGGGACTACCGGGATGGAAGCAAGGAGAAGGTCATGACCCTTGATGCATTCGAGTTCATCAGGCGTTTTCTCTTGCACGTGCTGCCGGACGGGTTTTGCAAGATACGATACTACGGAATCTTGAGCAGCAAGAAACGGACGAAGAGTTTGCCACAGTGCAGGGCATTGCTCGGTGTTCCCGAACGGGCAGAAGAATCAGAGCCGAAAACCTGGGAAGAGGTGCTTCTGGAGATCACGGGTACAGATGTGCGGCAATGCCCGAAGTGCCATACAGGACACATGCGGATGGATCGCCGACTCGAGCCGATACACGATGCAGGACCATGACGACAACCAATAACCATGTTCTTTCACCCAATGCGGTTAAACTCCACTTGGGTGTAGGGCATGACGGAACCATCGTTGCCTTTGCTCAGGCTGGTGGGCATCGATAATGGGAATCTCATAGCTACACTACCGCACGGGCAAGTGATTCAATTCCCATAGGGCGGTGGCACTCAGCCGGCTTCGTCCAACAGGCTTTTATCCATGATTGAGCCTGGGGTACATTGGCATACGAGGCATCATCTCGGCTCAACCACGGATAAAACCCTTAACGTTATGTGCCATTTGCGGTTTCCTGAGATTCTGTTCTACATCAAGAGATGAACCACGTTTAGAGACGAGACCAACGGGATAACTTCTCTGTCGTGCATCCGATCCGGAAGGTAGTTTAGATCCCGCTTGTTCTGAGGTAATAACTTCGGAGGTCAGACTTCGGGAAGCCTTGGACGATACGTTCGGCTGACCGTGAGCTTCACACCATTTCTGAGAGTAAGAACACATTCACCTGAGAACAAAGGTTTCCAGTCTTGTATCCTGTCAATGTTAACGATGGTCGAACGGTGAATCCGCACAAACTTGGAAGGGTCGAGTTTGGCCTCAAGATTTGTCATCCCTTCCCGGAGTATGTGCGAGTCGTTGGCCACATGGAGCCTCATGTAATGTCCAATAGCCTCAATCCAATCGATGTCATTCACGCTCACCAAGAACGATCTGTCTCTCTCGAACCACAATCCTGTCAATGAACTTCTTTTCTTGACCGAGACGCTCAAGTAATTGTAGAAGTCTCTTGTCGATTGCCGGAGCGGGAGTTCGCGCAAGATAGGCTCTCGCTCTCTCCAACGCAGTATCAAAACGTTCACGGTCGAACGGTTTCAGCAAGTAGTCGAGTGCATGTGCATCAAATGCCTTGACTGCGTACTGGTCGTATGCCGTGACAAAAATGATAAGGGGAAGATGATCTTGTCCGAGGGCCGACAGCACACCAAACCCATCCAGTCCGGGCATCTGCACATCAAGAAACACAAGGTCTGGCGATTCCTTCTTGATCGTATTCACCGCCGTTGCTCCGTCACCACATTCGCCAACAACGTGCACATCGGCATGATCGTTCAAGAATCGGCGGATTCGTTTTCTCACCAATGGCTCGTCGTCAACAATCAATGCGTGAATCTTCATACGATCAACTTTGGACTGCATTCGTTTCGGATATGGTGATTTCGACGGAAAGGCCGCCGGTCTCTAGGTTACGCAATGTGAATGTGTGCCTCCCACCATAGAGTTGTTCGAGCCTTGCCCTTGTATTGGCGAGTCCTATGCCACTGTCCGACCGGTGGTCTGGATCATCCTTGATACCGGGTCCGTCATCCTGAACGGTCAGCCGCAGGTGACCATTATGCCGCGCTGCGCCAATTCTGATCGTTCCCGGACCCACGCGTGGAGCAACGCCGTGCCGAACTGCGTTCTCTACAAGAGGCTGAAGCAGCAGTGTCGGCACGTTGGTATTCAACGCGTCATTCTGAACATCGAGAATGACACTCAGACGGTCTCCGAACCGAATCTTCTCGATCTCAAGATACCGTTGAAGGAAATCCAGCTCTCTGCTAAGCGGTACCTGCTGCGTGCCGACGTGTTGCAGCGTCAATCGGAGGAGTTCACTCAGCCTCGTGATCATTCTGTCGGCCTTCTCCACGTCGATGTGCATCAACTCCGCAATAGCAGTGAGGGTATTGAAGAGAAAGTGCGGCTGCAGTTGCATCTTCAGCGCCTGGAGCTGCGCCTGTGCAAGCTGGGTTTCCAGAAGCGCTGTCCGGCGGTAGTAGTTGAATGTAAGGACAAGACTCAGAATCACCCAGTACACAATGATCCCGACATGGAAATCGAGTGTGAATATTATCCGAAAGATCACCGGAACCTCGGCAGAGAAGACTTTGATTACTTTCTTCAGAGGATCTTCCCATGGCGCTGCGTAGAGTACATTGAGTGCGACCCAATACACCGAAGCAAACAGCGCGAGGTGAAGGAGGGAAACGAGTACGCTCAGACCTGCATGCGCGAGCAGAGGACGCACTCTCTGCCGACGCTGAATGGGGATGCGTTCGATGAGCCAGAGAATGAGCGGATACAGCGGTGCCCACACCAACCATCGCACTCCCTCCCAGAGCAACGCCCTGTCCAGAGACATTGTCTGAGCCGTACCGCTTCGGAAAAGATGCAACTGAACTGCAAAGACAGCTCCAATGAGCAGCCAGGCTGCGAACAAGACGAGAATGTGTACGTACTTTGGTTTCAAAGTCTGTTGTCCTTGTCGTTCTGATGCATCAGGATGAGAGAAGCAGCAACTGGTGGTGGCAGATTCAGTGCCTTGCTCAGTTCTTTGAAGCCCCGTCTCAGTAAACGACAGCCTTCACGAGCGTCGTTCTCACGAACTCAATCGCCTGATCCTGAAGCGGTCCCGAGAAATTTCCTCCGGTCGATACCACGACCATGTCAAGATACGGAATAACGAAGATAAACTGATCACCCCATCCCCATGCGATCTTGATGTCGTTGGGTTGTGGGTCGTGTCCCGGCACATCTTCGAGAGGCAACAGCCACCAAGGGTAGCCGTAGCTGAATGAGTTCGAGAGGGACACGCGATCAGTAGTTGATTCTGCAATCCACTGTTGTGAGACGATTCGGGTTCCTTCCCATACTCCACCTTGCAGGCACAACTGACCGATCTTCGCCATGTCACGGGGTCGAAGGCTCAGACCCCATCCGGTGTTTGTGAGATTGCGGATGCCGTTCTTCCATCCAACCTCCCATTGAAATGAGCTAATGCCGAGCGGACCGAAGAGATGAGCAACCGCGTACTCGTGTGCGGAGCGTGCTGTTCTGTTCTGTAATACTCCTGAAAGCAAGACCGAACATCCACTGTTGTAACGAAAGCGTGTTCCAGGAGGATCCGACATCTGACGGTCGAGCATGAACTTGATCCAGTCGCTACTGCTTGCCATCTGATACGTCGGATTGCGAGGGTCGCCATACGGTGCGATGCGCTCGTTCCAATCAAAGCCGGCGCGCATCGTCAGTACATGTTCAAGTGTCATTGCTTGTTTGCTACGATGTTGTATTCAGGAAAGAATGAGAGAAGACGTTGAGTAACCAATCCGATCTCCCCTCTGTCTTGTGCTATCCCGATGAGAAGCGAGGTTACACTCTTCGTAGCGGAATAGACGGGATGAAGCATTTCACTGTTGTAGCCGCGAAAGTATCGCTCGAACACAAGAGAGCCAGTCCTCACAACCAACAGGCTGTGGATTTCGCCGTACACTCCAGCCTCGATCCGGGCAGCGAGGTTTGTCAGCGAATCCGGGTTGAGGTTCTGGGCTTCGGGTGTTGAGGTTCTCCAGTCTTCAACCGGCTTGTGTTCCCCCAAGTCTGAACAGGACTGAAGACAGAGGGCTATCACCAGTAGATATGATTTCATGAATCGTTTCATATGTGTTGAAGAAGAATCGTAACTACTCAGCAGGTGCTGACTTAATAACTGATGTTACGCACTGGAAGAAAATCTGTTTAAGCATCACCACAGATTAGCACAGATTAACACGGATTTCCCTTTTTTGACATTTGAACGCCACAGGTCATTTCGGGATTTGGACTCTAATTCAAGAACCCAAAAAATAATCCGTGAAAATCTGTGTTAATCCGTGGTCAGGTTTTTTCCCTTGACAAGAGCGGCAACGCCTTTTTCCTTCGGCATGCGTAACATCAGTTAATAACTGATTGATGTTACGCAAGCCGTCACATGTCGCTCCTGACGGAGCTTGGACGTGCTCACAACCGATGAAGTT
>CAYHRX010000078.1:0-10052 GCA_964359075.1 uncultured Chitinophagales bacterium | reverse complement strand
GGCAAGCTCATTGGCACAAACACCGACGCTCCCGGTGCTCTTGACGCCATTGAGAAGGTCGTGAAAGTGAAAGGTAAACGAATCTTGATTCTCGGTGCCGGGGGCGCAGCCCGCGCAATTGTGTACGAAGCGAAAAACCGTGGGGCTTCTGTTCTCATTGCAAATCGGACTGAAGCCAAAGCCCAACAATTGTCAAAGGACTTCGAATGCGGATTCGTTAAGTGGAAGTCAATCGCCAAATCAGAATTCGACATCCTTGTGAATGCGACATCAGTCGGCATGTTTCCGAACGTTGATGAATCACCGGTCCCGAAAACCATCCTTAGAAACAAAACCGTCTTCGACGCCGTCTACAATCCTCCAATGACGAGACTATTGCGTGATGCGAAGAGCGTTGGCGCAAGGGTCATTCAGGGGATTGAGATGTATCTGAACCAGGCTGCATTGCAATCGAAGCTGTACACCGGTCGGAAACCTGATACTTCGTTCATGCGACGACTCCTAAAGGCTCAATCCCCCGAAATCCAAAATCTGAAATCAACAATCTAGAATCAGTTTGTTCTCTTCGCGCACCAACTGGCCCCGGCAACCTAATCGCCTGACCGTTCTCGTCGAGGAATTGCGGCAGAGTGGAAAGACATTCCACGATTTGACCATCTCGAATCCGACCAATTGTGGAATTGAATACCCGTCAACTCAGATTCTCTCAGCGTTGGCCCAGCCACGATCACTTCACTATGAGCCTCAGCCGAAAGGACTCCTCTCAGCGCGTGAAGGAGTTGCATCGTACTATAGTCAAAAGGGAGTATATGTGAGTACGAGCGACATCATTCTCACTGCCAGCACCAGTGAAGCGTACTCGATGGCGTTTCGATTGTTGTGTGAGCCGGGAGATGAAGTGGTCGTTCCGGTCCCGTCGTATCCATTGTTTGAGTTCCTTGCCCAGCTTGACGATGTTGTCATCCGTTCATATCATCTGCGCTACGACGGCGAATGGGACATCGACATGAGTTCCGTGGATCAGTCCATCTCAGCTAGGACCAAAGCCATCGTCATCGTCAGTCCACATAACCCGACGGGGATGTTCCTGAAGAAGTTGGAGCTCGCCCATCTCTCCGCTGTTGCCTCAAAGGGCGGACTTGCACTGATCGTTGATGAGGTGTTTGCTGACTATGCATTTGGTGGTGACAGCCCTCGGGTTGTTTCCACCGCGGGGGATTCGGATGCACTTGCGTTCACACTCAACGGCATCTCCAAGCTTGTCGGCCTGCCTCAGATGAAGCTGGGCTGGATTGTGGTATCCGGTCCTAAAGAAGTGAAGAACGAGGCACTTGCGAGATTGGAGATTGTTGCCGACACCTACCTTTCAGTCAACACTCTGGTGCAAGTCGCGCTACCAGCGTTGCTTGCATGCGGCACAAGCATCCGCAGATCCATCTCCCATCGGAACTCGGAGAACAGGGCGGTTCTTCAGCAACTCATCGGGAATGATTCTGCGTGCACTCTTCTGCAGAGTGAAGGCGGATGGTATGCAATCCTTCGGATTCCTCAAACGCGAACGGGTGAGGAATGGGCGATTGGCCTGCTGCGCGATGCATGTGTCTATGTGCATCCCGGATATTACTTCGAGTTCGAAGCAGACAACGTGCTGGTTCTCAGTCTGCTGCCGGAACCCGTCGGCTTCCGAGAGGGCGTTGAGAAGTTGCTTGGCTACATCCATGATCACTAAGGAGATCATTCCAACAGCGCGGGTCAATGCACGCATTCGTGTCCCCGGCTCCAAAAGCATCACCAACCGGGCGCTGATCTGTGCGGCGCTTGCCAAGGGAGAGTCGGTTATCAGGAACGCATCCGACAGCGATGACACCGCACTGATGGCGAATGGACTCAACCAACTCGGTGTGTTGGTTCGGAAGAGCGACGATGATCTTGTCGTGGCTGGAACGGGTGGCAAGCTCTACGCACCGAAGTTCCCGATTCCCGTCGGCAATGCAGGAACGACGCTGCGCTTTCTTTTCTCCCTTGCTGCCCTTGCCGAAGGGAGGACGCTGTTTGAGAGCGACATGAGAATGGCCGAGCGGCCAATCGACGACCTGTGTGATGCACTCCGTCAGCTCGGTGTTACGACTCAGTTGCTGGGGACACGGCACACCGTGTCAGGAAGCAGTCTTCGAGGTGGATCGGCAAAGCTGAAAGCGGAGAAGAGCTCGCAGTTTCTCTCTTCGCTTCTTATGGTTGCATCGTATGCCCGGGAAGATGTGCAGGTTGAAGTGGAAGGCAAGCTCTCATCCGTCCCGTACGTTGACGTTACGCTTGACGTCATTGAGAAGTTTGGCGTTCATGTGCAGTACTTCGACCGGAAGTGGTTTACTGTGAAGTCGGGCCAGCGGTACAGACCAATCGAATTCACAGTCGAGCCAGACGCATCATCGGCGTCCTATTTCCTTGCAGCAGCAGCGATCACTGGCGGCGAAGTGATAGTGGAGGGAATGAAAGCAGATTCATTGCAGGGCGACGTGAAGTTTGTGGAGGTGTTGAGGCAAATGGGATGCAATGTTGCAGTGAAGAGTGATGAATTAAGAGTGAAGAGCGATGGCAGGATTCGAGGTGTTGATGTGGACATGAACGCGATGCCGGACGTGGTGCCAACGCTTGCGGTGATCGCGCTGTTTGCGCAGGGCAGAACCCGTATTTACAATGTTGCTCATCTCCGCTACAAGGAATCCGACAGGCTTCAGGCACTGACCACCGAGTTGCAAAAGCTCGGCGCAAGTGTTACACTGATGGAGGACGGGCTTGAGATTACTCCGACCCCACTGCACGGAAGCCAACTGGATACATACGACGATCATCGGCTCGCAATGAGTTTTGCGCTCGCGGGACTGAGAGTGCCGGGCGTGAAGATTGAAAACCCGGAGTGTGTGAGGAAGTCGTTCCCGACGTTCTGGAAAGAGTTTGAGAAACTCTATTTGAAAAGCTAACCACAGAGAACACGGAGTACACAGAGAGCTGAAATGGAAGGAGCGACACACATAAACCAGCTTACCGAGAAGATCATCGGCTGTGCAATATCTGTGCATCGCAATCTTGGGCCGGGGTTTCTCGAATCGGTCTATCAGGCAGCTCTCGCGCACGAGTTGAACAAGGCATCCATTCCCTTCGAGAAGGAAAGGGGTTTGAGCGTACAATATGAAGATGTCTTACTGGAAGTTGGCTTTCGGTGTGATTTCTTGGTTGACAAAAGGGTAATTGTTGAATGCAAAGCGGTGAGTGCATTGACTGAAATCGATGAAGCACAACTCCTCAACTATTTGAAAGTGACGAATCTTCATGTTGGTCTTCTTATCAACTTCAACGTGAAGGTATTGAAGAACGGAATCAAACGAATGATCAACGGCTCTATAGATGAATAACCACAGAGAACACGGAGGACACAGAGAGCAGAGCAAAGAATCTAATACTTCTCTCCGTGTTCTCTGTGCCCTCTGTGGTTCCATCAACCGGGAGACCACATGGCAGGCAACACATTCGGTACATACTTCCGCATCACCACGTTCGGTGAGAGTCATGGCAAAGCCATCGGTGTGGTCATTGATGGTGTGAAGCCGGGCCTTCCCATCGATACGAGATACATCCAGAAAGAACTCAACCGCCGCAGGCCCGGACAGAGCAAGGTCACGACCTCGCGCAGCGAGACAGATCAAGTTGAGATTCTGAGCGGTGTCTTTGAAGGCAAGACAACCGGCACACCCATCTGCATGGTCATCTGGAATAAGGACCAGCGACCGCAGGCGTACGAGAAGATCAAGAACATATTCCGGCCCGGCCATGCCGGCTATACGTATCTTGCAAAGTATGGAGTGAGTGATTACCGAGGTGGGGGACGATCATCCGGACGAGAGACCGCAGCGCGTGTTGCTGCTGGAGCACTTGCGAAGGCGATGCTGGAGAAACGCGGAGTGAAGATCTATGCCTACACAAAGGAAGTCGGCGACATCAAAGCAAAGACGACCAACTTGAAAGAGATCGAGCGGAATCCGTTGCGTTGTCCCGATCCCGTTGCAGCGAAGAGGATGGAACGCCTGGTGTTGAGAATGAAAAAGGAGGGAGATTCTATTGGAGGTATCGTGGAGATTATTGTGAAGAACCCTCCGATCGGACTTGGGGAGCCGGTGTTCGATAAACTCGAAGCCGATCTTGCGAAGGCGCTCATGTCCATTGGCGCTGTGAAGGGCTTTGAGGTTGGCAACGGGTTCTCCGCGGCTCGGCTCAAGGGAAGCGAGAACAACGATGCCATGTACTTCGACAAGAAGTTGAAACGAGTCCGCACCCGTACCAACAACGCCGGCGGAATTGCTGGAGGAATCTCCAATGGTGAGGACATCGTGGTGCGCATTGCCGTGAAGCCCGCCTCCTCGATTGCGAAGGAACAGGAGACAGTGACCATTGATGGGAAACCGGCGAAGATCTCGGTGGAAGGCAGACACGATCCGTGTATCTGCCCGCGTGTAGTACCTGTGGCTGAGTCAATGGTTGCGCTTGTACTGCTCGAACATCTGACGAGACAGGAACTCCTGAAGAAGAAAACCAAGGCGTAATGAGTCCCAGGAACTGTCCGTTGCTTCTTACCGTTTTTTTTCTCAAAATTGATCCCAAGTATTAGCCACAGAGGCACAGATGCACCGAGTCATAGGATCGCATTCCATCAAATATCTCTGTGGCTCTGTGCCTCAGTGGCGTATTCTCTTATGATAGAGCTAAGAAATCTGCTTAAGAAGTTCGGTCCGTTCACTGCCGTGAACAACGTCAGCCTCACGGTTCCGGCGGGACAGTTCTTCGGCTTCCTCGGTCCGAATGGCGCGGGCAAGACCACGACCATCAAGATGATGACAGGACTCTATGCGCCAACGTCCGGTGAGTGTCTCATCAACGGGTTCGACATCCAGAAACAGCCATACCACACGAAGCTGCAGTTTGGCTATGTGCCGGACCAGCCGTTCCTCTACGAGAAGTTGACGGGGCGGGAGTTCCTCTACTTCGTCGGAGGGCTTTTCAACTTGTCTGCTGAAGCAATAAGGCAGCGAGTTGAGGCACTCATGGACATGTTTGAAATTGGGGCCTTTGTTGACAAGCGTGCCGATGAGTTCTCTCAGGGTATGCGACAGCGGGTTGTTCTTACGGCCGCATTGCTGCACGGCCCTAAAGTTCTTATTATAGATGAGCCCATCGTCGGCCTCGACCCGCGCAGCGCACGACTTGTGAAGGATACGTTGAAGAAAAAAACTCGTGAAGGACTGACCGTGTTCATGTCCACCCATCTTCTGGAGATCGTCGAAGAACTCTGCGACCGGATTGCCATCATCAAAGACGGACGAATCATCCACGAGGAAATGCAGAACGAGCAGAAGAAGTTCAACGGCCAACTGGAATCGATGTTCCTTGAATTGACGAAGTAGGCGCGCAGCGTCCGAGTCAATTCTCACCCTGAGCGTTGTCGAAGGGTGTTCCGTGTGTAAGCGGATTTCTCAGGTCATGTTTCGATCCCGCCGACGGCGGGGCTCAACATGACGACGGTTTCCCAGTGGTCGTCACATGCGTGAACTCCTTCTTATCTTCAACCTTAAAGCACAGAGCTTTCTCAAGACCGTTGTTACCCGCAACTGGCAGACTCAGATCAAGAACATCTCCTCGCTCCTGATTTTTGGCGGCTTTGCTGTTGGTGTGTTCCTTATCTCCAGGGCGTCAACGCTCTACCTTCTTACGGAAGCCCACATCGGTCAATTCCTGTTCCACCGCTTTCTTTCCATGTTGCTGTACGTCTTCTTCATCACCGTAAACCTTGGCAACATGATCGTGTGCTATGCCACGCTCTATCGCTCGCAGGAGGTTTCATTCTTGATGGCGATGCCGGTGACCCATGCAAAGATCTTCCTCATCAAGTTTGTCGACAACTTCTTCTACAGCTCCACAACGCTCTCCCTTGTTGGCTTTGCGGTATTGCTTGGGTATGGCTCGTGCTTCGACCTGCCGTGGTGGCACTACCTTGTCACCATCTTTCTCGTGCTGCTGCCCTTCATGCTCATCGCCGGGATTATTGCAGTGATGGTGCTGATGCTGTTGATAAAGGTCGCTGCCCGCATCGGTATCCGTTGGCTGCTGGCAATCATCATCACCCTTTATCTTTCGATCATCTACGCGTACTTCAAGGTTACCAACCCGGTCGAGCTGGTGGGCGAGGTGATGAAGCACTATCCAGATGTGAACGAATACTTCGGCTACCTCGACCCGCCGCTTGTGCATTACCTGCCCAACCACTGGGTCACAGAGTTCTTCTACTGGTCCATCAACGGAGATGCGACCCGCGCCACTGCAAATCTCTCGCTGTTGTTCTTCACCATGCTTGGATTGATTGTTGTGGCCGCGCTCATTGGACGACGGTACTACTACGAGAGCTGGTTGGCAGCTTCGGATGCACAAACCATGCGGGGACCGAGCAGGAAGCCGGTTCGCTGGAAAGTGTTTGAGTTCGGACAGCGGAGTTTCTTCCGTCCGCAGACCGATGCAATCATGAAGCGTGATGTGTGGTTGTTTCTGAGGGAACCGAGTCAGTGGTTGCATATGCTTCTGATGATGGTGTTGTTGTGCATATTTCTCATCTCCATGAGTTCACTTGAGCTGAGGCTCACACAGCCGTTGCTGCAAGCCGTCTCATTTCTTGTTGTCTTCCTGTTCAACGGGTTTCTTATCGCTTCCATCGCTTTACGGTTCGTGTTCCCTGCGGTGAGCCTGGAAGGAGAGGCGTTCTGGGTGGTGCGAACATCGCCGTACTCGCTCAAGGAATTGTACTGGCAGAAGTTCACGTTCGCCTTCCTTTTGCTTTTTGCGCTTGCAGAATTCCTGTCGGTGCTCTCCATAGGAATGCTGAGAAGCGATCTGGTGCTCATCGAGCTTGCAGCGGTAAGCACGGGCTTCATCACGCTCACCCTCACGAGCTTGAACCTCGGAGCGGGGACGTACTTTGCGGCATTTAAGGAGAAGAACCCGATCCGAGTTGCTTCCTCACAGGGAGCGTCGGTGACGTTCCTCGTCAGTATGCTGTACCTGACCGTCGTTGTCGTGATACTCATTGTTCCATTGTACAATTACTTTCAAGATACGATGCTGCTAACGACGCCGACAGCATCATGGATCGTTGCCCCTATCATTGGCATCGGTGTAATCTCTGTCCTCTGTTTCCTGATCTCGACGGGTGTCGGGTTGAAGTCGATTCACCGTGACTACTGAAGGCCGCCTCCGAGCAAAGATGAATCGTTCGACTGTTCAGATACTACTGTATCTCATGCTCTTCACTGTCTGTCCGCTCGTTGCCCAGGAGCCGGTGGAACACTCCGCGCAAGCCGAACAGGTGTTCTCGCAAGCCGTTGAGCTGTTCAAGGAAGGACACCTTGCCGATGCGGCAGCGGCGTTTGACCGGGTCATCAAGTTGTTCCCGCCAAACCAGCGCACGACTGCTGCCTACATCATGCGCGCAAAGACGTTGGTCCAGCAGAATGAGCCTCTCGAAGCCGCACGGACACTGCGGAATTTCTTCTCGCTCTATCCGACGAGCAGCTACGTTCCTGATGCCGAGTACACGCTGGGGCTTGTGCATCTGAAGATCCAGCGGTACGAAGACGCCGTCCAGTCATTTCTGGTCGCATGGAGGAGTGATGCGGCGGTACGGGAAAAGGCGTTTGAAGCGCTTGACCGCACCCTCGATAGCCACTTTTCGATCCCATTCATCCATCGGCTAATCCCGCAGGTGCTCACGGATGAAGAGCGGGCGTTCTTTTGGCTGAAGATCGGTGAAAAGGAAGCTGCGGAAGGAAGAACCGCCGCCGTTGGGACGGTGCTTGATACGCTCTACCGTAACTATCCTCTCAATCCTTTCAGAGAGCGCACGGCTATGTTGCGCACACGGATGGAACAGCGCAGTAATGTGAAGCTTGGCGTCCTTCTGCCGCTGTTGAGGAAGAGCGACCCTTCCGCAGTGAAAGAGCTGGGGAATGATATCTTTGATGGCATTCAGCTCGCGGTTGAAGAATACTCAAAGAACCCCGCTACCCGAGTCAAAGTCACGCTTGAAACGAGAGACACCGAGCGCGATGTTCTGGTGGCGACTCGTGGCGTCCAGGAGCTTACCAGCGACAACGATATCATCGGCATCATCGGTCCAGTATTCTCCAATGAAGTCTTGGCAGTTACGTCGCTTGCAAACAAGCGCGGGTATCCGCTGATCAGTCCCACCGCGAATGCAAATGGCATCGCCGCCGCCGGACAATATATTTTCCAGGCGAACCCGGACTATGAAACCCGCGGGCGGGCAATGGCGCGGTATGTTGTCGAGAGGAAAGGCTTCCGCATCCTTGCCGTCCTCGCGCCGATCAACGCATTCGGAAAATTCATGGCAGAGGCCTTTGCGGCTGAGGCACTGCGCCTGGGTGCAAAAGTTGCAGCCACTGAATGGTACGAGCGGGGTGCATCAGACTTGAAAGGTCAGATGGCAAGCATTAGGAAGGCGGGAGTGCGGGCTGGCGCCGACCCGATGATTTCATTCGGCGGGAAGATGAGCCGAGACAATATCGTGCGGCTTGTCCAACTGGGCGTCTCAATGAAAACAATTGACTCGTTGATGAACAAGTCGGCCATTGTCAATGCCACACTGTTGTTGGGCCCTCAGGCAAAGCACAAAGTGGACTCGCTTGGCATCGCCGCGTTCTATGATGATCCGAAAGTGGACAGCCTCGAGTATCCTGTCACTGGAATCGAAGGACTCTACATCCCCATTAGCTCGACCGACGAGATCGGAATCATCTCCTCACAACTCGTGTATTACAACATCCAGGCTCAGGTACTCGGCTCCGGGGAGTGGAACAACCTCGCAGAGCTTGATGCGAACAAGCGGTACTGCAACAACGTGATCTTTGAATCGGACAGTTATGTCGATGGCGCCGATTCCGCATATATGCGGTTTGTAAGCCAGTACGCTGAACGGTTCAAGAAGAAGCCAGGCAAGAACTCCCTCTATGGCTATGATACTGCCGTGATGGTGCTTTCCACCATTCACAACGGTGCAACGTCCCGCGAAAGTCTGGTGGCCGGTTTGAGGCAAACGAGGAACTTCCGAGGACTTCATGCGAAGATCAACTTCACTCAGAAGCGAGTGAACTCGTGGCTGTGGATTCTCCAGTATGCAACTGATCGGATTCAGCTTCTTGATGGTTTCAATGTTGAATAGACGGGAGGTGGGCCATGGCCGCTGATCGTAAACGCGGAGTTCTTCAGGAACCGACATTCTACCGGACAAGGATCAATGAGTGGCCGGAAGATGAAAGGCCGCGGGAGAAGTTGCTCAAGCACGGACCCGCTGCTCTCTCCGATGCTGATCTCCTGACCATCCTCATCAGAACGGGAACAGGGAAATTCTCCGCACTTGACCTGGCGAAGGGGGTACTGCATCAGTACAAAGGCCTTCGAGGCGTTGGGAGCAGGAGTGCAATTGAGCTCATGCAGATCAAAGGCATCGGCAAGGCAAAAGCTGTAGAGCTGCTCGCTGCATTCGAGATCGGGAGGCGCGTGCAGACGAAAACGGAGGAGGAGAGGACTGTCATCCGTTCGCCGGAAGATGTTGCGAAGCTGCTGGGCCCCAGGCTGCGTGACCTGACGGTCGAGAAGTTCTACGTCCTTGCGCTAGATGCGAAGAACGCCGTGAGGGAGGAAGAAGAGCTCACGAAGGGGACTCTGAATGCGAGTCTCGTCCATCCGCGAGAAGTATTCAAAGTCGCCATTGATCATCGTGCAGCGGCGGTCATCGTTGTGCATAATCATCCCAGCGGCAATCTTGAACCCAGCCGTGAAGATATTGAGATCACCCATCAACTGGTCGAAGCGGGTAAAGTGATCGGCATTCCTCTTCACGACCATCTCATCATTGCGGGTAATGGTTACACAAGCTTTGCAGAGCGGGGGTTGATACCCTGACATCTGTTGGAACTTCCTCCGGTGCGGAGTTG
>CAYHRX010000077.1:3999-10064 GCA_964359075.1 uncultured Chitinophagales bacterium | reverse complement strand
CAATCCACCTCCGCGCATTGAGACCCAGAGGTTCCCCGATCTGTCCTCCATAATATCTGTGACGGCGTTACCCCCTGTCTTATGTGCGTCCTTCAGAGAATGTAAGTAATTCTTGAAGTGATGTTTTTCACCACCACGAATCAGTTGAGAAAGTCCTGCGTCCGTGCAAACCCAGAGGCTTCCAGAATGATCCTCATAGATTTCGTTGATACTGTTGCCCACAATGGATGCCGAATCGTTCTCATCATGTCGATAAACGACAAACTTCTTCCGGCCTTCATCCATTGCGGCAAGTCCATTTTTGGTTCCCACCCATAGTACCCTCTCTCGGTCTTCAAGAATAGCAGAGACGGCGCTATCGGGCAAGCTGAATTGATTTTCAGGCTCATGTTGATAATGCGCGATCCTTCTGTACTTCCCATCTACCCCCATCAAAGCATACAGTCCACCACCCCACAATCCAACCCAAACAGTCCCTTTCCTGTCCTCCGAGATCGCGAGAACTGCACCTTTGCCGAGGAGCAGGGGGTTCTCGTTTCGCATGAAGTTCGAGAAAGGACTCTTCGTCAGCATAACTTTGTTCACAACTCCTCCGAGGGTTCCGACCCAGACCAGAACCCGAGTAGCATTTGACGAGATCGGGTCCACATACACTTTCAGGATTAACGCGTCGCTCAAGGTGTTCGTGTTTTCGATGGATGGCTGAAAATGAGACATGGCACCATTGAGGTAGGAGAACAGTCCGTCTGTTGACTTTCCAATCCACATCCTGCCCGATGGGTCCCGTGCAATCGTTGTAACACGGCCTGCTCCACCTAATGGAGAGCGACGCATACTTCCTGTCGTCGGATCAAGGATGCTCACTCCATCGTTCGTCCCAATCCAGATTTCATTGTTGTTGTTTTCGTACAAGCAGCGGATGTAGTTTGATGGCAACGATGCTGGGTTGGAAGAACTATGTCGGTAGTGAGTAATCCGTGATGTTGCGGGATGCAGAGAGTTCAATCCCCCGAACGCGGTTCCTATCCAGAGAACACCCGCATGGTCGATCAAAAGCGCACTTATTCTAGTGTCGCTCAGTCCTTCCTTTGTCGTGTAACGCTTTATCGCTTGGGTCGACCGATCGTACCTGAATAACCCACCTGACCGGGCACCGATCCATACTGTGCCACCCGAGTCTTCTGCCAGAGCATCGATTCTACTAATGCCGATTCTCTCATTACTGAGAAACGGAGCGAAGCGCTCGGTTTTGATATTGAATGTCCAGAGTCCGCTCCATGTGGCAAGCAACAATGATCCATCCGACGACTTTGTCACGGCCATTATCATCCTCTGCAGACTATCCATTCCGGATCCATTCTTGAAAACTCGGACTTCATAACCATCGTATCTGCATAGGCCGCTCACGGTCCCGAACCAGAGAAAACCAAGATCATCCCGGACAATGGCATTGACCCTTCCGAGATTCGGAAGGGGGATTCGCTCGATAGAGACGAGGTAATTGCCGGAGGGTTGAGCGGAAATTGTTACAGAGGTTTGGAGCAACAAAATCCCTACACAAAAAGCCAACGTGAAACACCGTCCGATGAGAAGAGCCGTCATCAATCATTCTCTACATTGTAAATCGATACGGGAACTGGTCATCGAAGCGTCTAACGGTCTGTGGGGTAAACGTGGGAACGAGTCCGCAGAGCAGTAACAAGCTCAGAGCGCAGAAAAGGAACCGATAATGTGGAAGAACAACCATCAAAGAACTCTCGTTCAAAGAGGTACGGCGTGCAGAAAGAATAGTTGTAGCAGAACTGTGGAAGAAACGTAGCGAAAGCGCTTGAGACAATCAAGGGCGTGGGGGTGCCCTTGTAGCGTTCGATTCTCCAGACGATGTAAGGAGGTGGACAGCCTCCCAATTATCCTCGATTGACGATGTCTGCACACCTCAATAAAGGTTAAAAACGATACCATGAAATCTCGTCTTGCATTGACGGATTTTCATGGTTATATTCTCCCATGATCCAGCGCCCCACGTTACTGAAGAAACTCCGGACGGCACTACGTCGGAGCCGCATCGTTGCCTTGATCGGCCCGCGGCAATGTGGCAAGACCACGCTCGCCCGCCAATTGTTCGGCGCCGACTCGCTGAACTACTTTGATCTGGAGGACCCTGCAAGCGTTGCCCGGCTCGATGAGCCCATGACAGCGCTGCGCGGACTGCGGGGAATAGTCGTCATCGATGAAATCCAACGCCGGCCGGATCTTTTCCCGGTTCTTCGAGTTCTTGCTGATCGAAAACCGCTCCCCGCGCGCTTTTTCATCCTTGGTAGTGCATCACCGGACCTTCTCCGCCAATCGTCAGAAACCCTCGCAGGACGAATCGAGGTGATTACAATGAGTGGGTTCAGTCTCGCGGAAGCAGGTGTCGCCGCTATGCCCCGTCATTGGGTACGCGGGGGCTTTCCCCTCTCCTTCCTGGCGCGCTCCGACCGGGACAGCGCTGCGTGGCGCAAGAACTTCATTCAGACCTTCCTCGAACGCGATCTCATCCAACTGGGGATTCGTGTCCCCGCAACAACCATGCTGCGGTTTTGGACCATGCTCGCACACAACCACGGTCAGATCTGGAATGCATCAGACATCGCGCGGTCGATGTCCATCAGCGAATCGTCCGCGCGAAGGTATGTGGATGTGCTCTCCGATCTCTTCATGGTGCGCCAATTGCAGCCGTGGCATGCAAATCTGAAGAAGCGACAGGTGAAAACCCCGAAGCTCTATATCCGGGATACGGGGTTGCTGCATCATCTCCTTGGGATTAAGACGGAGAAAGAACTGCTGACACATCCGAAGCACGGAGCATCATGGGAGGGGTACGTTGTGGAAGAAGTACTTCGATCAGTGGAACCCGATGAAACATACTTCTGGGCTACGCACAACGGAGCCGAGATCGACCTGGTTCTTATCAAGGACGGCAAGAAGTATGGCGTCGAGTGTAAGCGGATGGATGCACCCAAACTCACTCCCTCCATGCGTGCTGCGATTGATGAGTTGAAACTCCATCGTCTCTCTGTCATCTATCCAGGGACCGTGCGGTATCAACTTGGTCCGCGTATTTCCGTTGTCCCTCTTGAGAGCATAACAGGAGGAGTCAAGAGTTTGTTCGCCACCAGGTAACAACGATAGGAAGCCCTCGTTGGTTTGAATGAATATGACCGCCCTCCTCATCGATCTCGACGGCGTCATCTACGTCCAGGAGAAGCTCATTCCCGGCGCAATCGAAGCGATCCAATTCATCCGGCAAAAGAACATTCCTCATCGCTTCGTCACCAACACCACAACACACAGCCGGAGACAAATCACTGGACGTCTTGCGCAAGTCGGCATCACAATCCCGCACGACTATCTCTTTACAGCACCAGTTGCCGCCGCTCAGTACCTGAAGAAGCTCGTTGGCGCCAAATGCTTCTTCTACACAAACCCGAACATCGCCGAGGAGTTTGACGGGATAGCACAGGTGGAATCAGAGCCAACCCATATCGTGATTGGTGATGTCGGCGAGGGGTTCAGCTATGAGATGATGAACCGTGCGTTCAATATGATCCACGGCGGCGCAGAGATCATCGCACTGCAGAAGAACCGGTTCTGGATTACAAGGGAAGGATTGAAGCTCGACGCCGGAGCGTTTATCGCAGCGCTGGAATATGCAACAGGAAAGACTGCAACGGTGTTTGGCAAGCCAGCGGTCGAGTTCTTTCACCAGGCATGTGTAAGTCTGGAACTACCGCCAGGCGACGTTGCCATGATTGGAGACGATTTGAGAGCCGACATTGAAGGGGCAGCAGCAGCAGGTTTGATGACAATATTCGTTAGGACTGGCAAGGATAAGGACAAGCCTCTTACCGGAGTTGAAAAACAGCCGGGCATTGTCCTCAACTCAATCGCAGACTTGCCGACACTTCTGCAGCACACTAAATAATGGTACGGATCCTTCTGAATCTACGGGCTGCCTTCCTCGCTCGTCATGATGAACAGGGGCTTCATTTCGAAGCTCTTGTAGTGTGGACGCAGACGATTGGTGTCGTAGTGCTCTTTGACGCTGACTACCTTTTTCGATGATGTGACCACATCGATCGGCATGTTGTCGTAGCGGCCATTCTTCAAGACAACGAGCCGACCATGAACCCCTTTCAAGATCAGATCCAGAGCGAGAGTGCCATAGGCCATCGGCACGATGGAGTCAATCGCATCCGGATCACCGCCTCGCACGAGGTACCCCAGCTTCTGGTTGATGGTGTAAATCGGCTGACCGTTGTTGAATTGGGGTGACAGCCTCTCAAGCTCACGGGAAACCAAGTCGCCTATGCCGCCAAGCTTCGCGTGTCCGTAGGCATCTGTGTGCGTGTCCTGGAAGACCATTTCACCACCTACGAACATTGCCCCCTCAGACACTATCACGACAGCGTACTTACTGGGATTTCTGTTTCGATCATGCACCAGCAACTCGGTAAGGCGCTCAATGGTGAACTTGTATTCCGGAATCACACAGCGGTTGGCCGCGCCAGCCATTGTTGGCAGCAATGCTGTAAAGCCGGCATAGCGTCCGAATACCTCGAGCACGAGCAAGCGTTCATGAGACCCGGCTGAGGTCCGCAGGCTATTCGACATCTGGATTGTCCGCGTTACACATGTGCTGAATCCGATGCAGTAGTCTGTGCCGGGCACATCGTTGTCCATCGTCTTCGGGATTGCAATTACCTTCACACCCTTCTTGTACAACTCAACACCGTAGCTCAGGGTATCGTCGCCGCCAATGGGGATGAGATAATCAATCCCCAGGAAGTCGAGGTTCTTCAGCACTTCGTCGGTCAGGTCGTTTTTCTCGGCGTTGTATTTGTCCTTAAGGTGTTCAGGCACTTGGGCCTTCTTCACAGAACTGGGGCGTGTGCGGGAGGTGTGCAGAAACGTCCCACCTGTCCGTCCCGCCCGGTTTACGACTTCTTCCGTGAGGATTTGATAGTTGTTGCTGTTGTCCGCCTGTTCATCGCGGAGAATGTCAATGACGCCGGCCCAACCGCGCCGCAAGCCGATTACCTGGTAGCCTTCCCGCAACGCGCGAATCGTGACCGCCCTGATGGCAGGATTGAGGCCGGGAACATCACCGCCACCCGTTAGGATTCCAAGGACTCCTGATTTTGTCTTGATGTTTGCCATTACTCTGCCGTGGAATTGACTGCTTATAACTCCTCCCTCATCTCATCTCGCACGAGCATGAGTACCGCGGATTGCGGCACGATGAGGTACTTCTTCTCCTCAAACTCCACCTCAATGGCTTGCTCACGCAGAAACATCGCGTAGTCACCTTCTCGAGTCTGCAGCGGGATGTAGCGCATCGGATCCTTAGGGGTCGACCATGGCTCGTCATCCGTGAAGTTGGGATTAGGGATTACATATCCGGGGCCCACTCTGACAACTCTGCCTGTAGCAACTTTTTCTTTTTCTCTGACTGATGGTGGCAGGTACAACCCCGATTTCGTTTTGTCCTGTTCGTTGTCGAGCTCGACCAGGATCTTATCGCCCACGACAATCATCTGCTTGCGAACAATCATCATTGCCTCCTCTGGTTACTCACCGAATGAAGATAACCAAATCCGGTGATACAGACAATTTACGCTTCCTGCAACCTCTTCATCATCGCAATGATGAAGCCTGCAAACATCACGAGTGTGCCTGCCCAGACGAGACTGATGAACGGCTTGACGCTTGCCTCAACGACGAGGGCTTCCTCATGCTGGTGTTCCGCTTCTCCATCGCGACGGACTCCAATCGTCACTGCTGAGGAGCTTGACCCCATGCCGCCGACGTTCATTGACACAAGTTGGACGGTGGCATTCATCAATGCTGACTGTATGGGCTTGAATGTCTGACGGCCATCCGTGCCGTACACGGTCACCGGAGTGATTGTCTCCTTCGCCTTGCCGTCCGTCAGCTCCAACACCGAGCCCACGGCCATGTTCCCCGCTTCTTCCATCATCGCCTCCTCTGCATTGGCACCCATGTCGAACCGTACAAACGTC
>CAYHRX010000077.1:0-3989 GCA_964359075.1 uncultured Chitinophagales bacterium | reverse complement strand
TTTATTGACCAAGAGAGACTGTCTTCCCCTTCTCAATCGTATAGGTATCTCCAGGTTCAGCATGGTCATGTTTTGGCTCTTCAAGCGATACAGGTGAGATGTAGAAGTCGCTGGTGAGAAAAGAGGCAATATCCGGGTTGCGCATCGTTCCCTGCTCGCCTGCATCGAACATCACGGGGGAGAGCTGGAATGCGCTGCCATCCTTCTCCACATTTACACCGAAGGCGAACTTGCCGTCCGCCGTTGGCTTGTATCCAACATACGTGAGTGAGTGGCCGAGGACTTCCTGTGGTTGGTTCATTCCCAACGAGACTTGTTTGGTTGCACCGTACTTGCCTGAAGCAATCACCCCGATCAGGAACACTGCCAGTCCTATATGCGCCATCTTGCCGCCGACTGCTTTCAGGTCCTTCTTCCCCTGCTTCCAGCCGAATTCCAGATTCACCAGCAGTGCAAACACCGACGCCAGTATCAGCACAAGTGCCCCGATCTCCTGGATGCCAACGACGTAGAGCGCAGCACACGCAACGAGAGACACGGCCAACCACTTGAGTACCCGCTTGATCACTTCCTTCCCGTCATCAAGTCCCCATTGAATGTACAGGCTGATACCGATGAACAGCGCCATCACGATCACCAGCGGGAGGTTCATCGTGTTGTAGAATGAGATATCAACCGTGGATTTGCCGAGCAGTGGCAGACTTGTGCCAAACAGAATCACTGCCGCAGAGAGTACAAGAGCCACCGCGCCCGCAGCAATGGCTGTTTCCCTGCTGATGAACTGATTGTCAGACTCCATCGGATGCAGCTCCTTCCGCCGTACGTACATCATTCCGAAGCCCACGGCTGCGATTGCGGCAAGAAACGCGAGGAGCAGCCAGTAGACCGCTGCACCGGCATCGACAAATGCATGGACGGACGAGTCACCGAGGACGCCACTGCGCGTCAGAAACGTGCTGTAGATGACGAGCAGAAACGAGACAATGGCAAGAACGAGGTTCGAGCGCAGGAACTTCCCCGTGCGGCGTTGAACGATGAGTGTGTGGACCAGCGCGACGCCAGTCAGCCACGGCACGAGCGAAGAGTTCTCAACAGGATCCCAACCCCAGTATCCTCCCCACCCCAACACACCATACGCCCAATAGGCGCCAAGCATGATGCCGGCGCCGAGAACGAATACCGAAAACAGCAGCCAACCGAGTGACTGGGATGTCATCAACGAAAAGTTCTTCTTCCACAGACTTGCCACTGCGTATGAGAACGGAACTGCCATCGCGGCAAACCCGATGAAGAGGACCGGCGGATGGATGACCATCCAGAAATTCTGCAGTAATGGATTCAGCCCCCGCCCATCGGCGGGAACCTGGCCGACCGGGATCTGAGGGATCATCTGCCACACGGTCTTGAACGGCGTCTTCACCAGAAGAAGGAGAAGCAGGAACGACTGCACACCCATGAACACAGTCATCACCCATGCCTCGCTCTTGCGCTTCCGCGTGTACTGCATGAGCGCCAGGGCGAGCGAGACCGAGCAGAGCACCCAGAACAGGAAACTCCCTTCCTGTCCCGCGTAGAACGTGGAGATCAAGAAGTGCAGCGGGAGATCGCGGGAACTATAGCTGTAGACATAGCCGTTAGAGAAATCGTGCTGAAGGAGAAGCGCAAGCAAGAGCGCCGAGAGCAACGCGATTGCCACGGCGCCGATCTTCAGCCACAGCCGACCTTGTTTCGTTGACAGCCCGTTGGACGATGTTGCCCGATAGTATTGGAACGTTGAAACTACTGATGCGATGAGTGCGAGAAGGATCAGTCCGTTACCGAGTAGATTCATGGTATCTCCGTGTGAATGAACTGCCCCTGAAACGTCAATGGGTGTGCCAGAAAGAAACGCCAAAAATCTGTCGGATGGGTTGGTTTAGCAGGCGAGGCTGCGGTACTTCTCAAATCTGAAAATTACAATTGTCAGATCTTGGTACAAAAACAGAGGAAGGAAAACAGGCGGAAGACTATCCTGGGGTCGACTCAGGAGCCAGACTGGATTTGCGACCCCAGGATCTTGCTCGTTGCTTATCCGTGACTATATGCAGCGGCAACGAGAAGCAAGAACAGAAGCGGAAGAACTGTTGCAAGAACCAGATATCGTATCTTCATGACAACCTCACGAGTTCCTAGAAGCGCAGTTGAAAAGCTTAAACCGCAGAGCGCGCAGAGGTCGCGGAGAAATAGGCTTTTGTTTTTTGGTTTCCATTCCAATCTTTTTTTCTGCGCTCTCGGCGGTCTCTGCGGTTGATTTCTTTTTTGATGGGTTTCCGACTGAGTCTCTAGAAATCCCGCTCAGAGTTGAAAACGTTCAGCTTGCCGTTGATGTGCTTCGACGTGCTGATGATGCGAAAGTTTGCATCCACGACCTCAGCATGGCATATGTTGCATCGAATCCGAACGACCGAGACGTCCGGATGTGTTCCGCCCTGTGCGGTGGTTTTGGGAATGTAACGCGTCCCTATTGTGTCGAGAGGTGCGGAAACATTGCCATGACACGTACCGCACGCCCCCTGGGTTCCTGTCGTGTCGTTCCATGCAGGAGCAAACGTCAAGTTGCCGTTCTTGAAGTAGCCGTGACAGTAGCTATTGGAGCACTTCAAGGTCGTCGAGTTGTACGATGTTGAAGGAGTGTACCTCGGCAACTCTGGATCGTGGTCTATCGTTCCCAGCTCGTTGGTAACTGTGTTCGCAATGGGACCATTGAAGACAACTTCAGCTCCCGGTGTGGTGTCAACATGCCCGGGAGCGTAGATCGCTCCGGGAGTTGCATGGCACTCATGGCAAAACACAGTTCCGGAAACAGGGCTTCCCACGAAATGAATCTGGTGAGCGCCAACGCCACGGGTAGAACGCGAAGTATTCTTGCTTAAGTCGCGTGGCGGCGCAGGGTTCGCAGAGCCATGGCACGTTGCACAACCTTCCGGGCCACCGGTACCAGTGTGACAATCGCGACACGATGTGTTTACTTTTCCACCTTCATAGAAGGTTCCGTGACAGGTCTGACACGGCCTCATGTCCCAATTCGCAGCACGGATGGTCTTGCCGTGGAAGTTTGACGATGCCGGATTGGTCCAGCCGCGTCCATGGAGACTGGCCCCCGCCGTTCGATGGCATGCAACACATGAGACACCCGAGAATCCACCCTGGTAATCCAGACCGTGACACTTCAGGCACGACTGGGCATCACCTTGTGCCGCACGCACGACTTTGCCATGGAAGTTTGCCGCAGACGTGTCGGTCCATTCCGGGCCGTGTGCCTGGACGCCTGGTTCGACCGGCGCCGGCAGATCAGTCTTCAGGTCGGCGCAGCCACTGACAGCAAGAGCGACCAGAAGACCGAACCATGGAATATGCTGAGTCTTCATTTTCATACCAGCGCTAAGGTGTTCTGAGAGTCTGCAGTGATGAATTAAGCAAGTCTTGAGCATACTTAGTGTTGTGGATGCCTCTGCTTAGGTCATGTTCAATAAAGAAGTAATTATACAACGCACCCGACTTCGCCTCCGGCGATATCCGCAGCGGACGGGTCGTGCTTGCGTTGACAGCCAATGAGGTCGTAAGCCATCCACGCTGGATGAGCAATGTCTCCAGCACATGGAACGAGTCTTCCACGGCCTTTTCGGCTGCAAGAAGAGTGGTCTTCGTGAATGCGTTGGCCCCATGGCAGCCGGTCTGGTTGCATCCATTCAAAGCAAAGAGAGTATCTGTTGCTGTCTCATCCGTGGAATAACGGACTTTCATCGTATGGCCACCGCCGCGGCCAGTTCCCAGCTCAGGTAGACGCGAAGGCATATGACACGCAGGACAGCCCTCTTGCCTTATGCCTGCATTCGTCGAGTGGTTTGAGTTTCCGCGATAGGTGTAGCCAACGAATTGGAAACCACCTGTACCCATCAACATCTGTCCCTGTACGCCGTAGTGTGGATACCAGCGGCTGGAAGTGATCG
>CAYHRX010000076.1:0-10094 GCA_964359075.1 uncultured Chitinophagales bacterium | reverse complement strand
ATATGACAAGGCGTTTCTCCTCTGTTGGACGTCGTCTGTTATTGGCCTGGTGGTGGTGCAGGGAGTTCGATCTTGTACCTGTACACTGTCTGCTCACGGATGGCCTGCACGTTCACTTCTTTGAGAACAGAACTCTCAAACAATGTTGCAAGCCGCGGAATGCGCGTCCGGTACACGGTGAACCCGTTCATGGTCATCACACCGCCCGGCACGGAGGAAAAGTCCGTAAGCCAGATAGAATTCAGGTCTTCGACTCCATGGCTCAACTGGGTGAACACTCTGCTCCATTGCTCACTGCCAGGCACAAGCGTATCATAGAGCGCAAGAGACGTTTGGAACCTGCCGATCTGCTCCTGCAAGTCATTGATGGAGTTCTGCAGGGTCTCATTTTCTGCGAGCTGGTTTCGCTTTCGCTCGAGCAGCTCTTCCTGGTCAACAATGCTCTTGTTCTTCTGCACGATTGAGTAAGTAAAGAAGAACGCAGATGCGAAGAGCAATGCCATCAGCGCAACACCGTGCCATGCAAGCTTGAAGACCCGCTGACCTTCCCGCACGATGTCAGGGAGAAGGTTGATGTTGTACACACGCGGGTGGCTCGGCTGAAGAACCTTCCACGCTGCACCGATGGGAATGGCATACTCGGATATCGCTTCCTGTTGATCTGCGGGCAACGGACTCGAGTCAAGCGATGGCGCCAGCAAATAGTCGACATCCTGGTCAGGCAGCTGTTGTGTCAGGAACTCCTTGAAGTTGATGCGTCGGGATTCACCGGCGAGAATGATCTTGCTGATACGCGGGATGCCCAGGTTGTCCTGTTCGAGAAGCAGACGGCTGTACACCGTGTTCTGCAAGTTCGGCGAATCGTACCCCTCACCGAGGATGGGTGCGAACTGGTAGAACTGTCCGCCACGCAGGAAGATGAGCCGGGTGAACTCTGCACCCACATACACAATGACTGACACTTCGTTTGGCTGCAGGTCGTAGTTCAGCCTCACCATGTTCATCAGAGAAACATCAGCGCTATCTATTGCCGGGACGCGCGGCAAACGTCTGCCGATGAAGCTCTTGATATTCTCAAGGGAGTTGATGAGGCTGAGGCCATCCTCCCTGATGACGCACAACAGGTTGCCTTCTTCAGTCTTGATTGCGTCTACTGCATCATGCGAAGGCTGGAACGCGCGGATATTCCTCAGTTCGCCGAGGATAAAGTCCTTCAGCTTCTTCCCCTTGAGCCCCATGTCGCTTTCGAGGACATGGTAGTATATGGATGGCTCGGCAATGCTATACGTGAGGGAGTACCTATTGGTGGGGTATTGGGCGAGCAGTCCGAGGAGAACAGCATTGTTGTCTTCCCCTCCGCCTTCACCTACTGGCTCCGGACCGGCTGCAATAGGCAAACTAAACGCGTCAGCACCTTCAGCGCCTACGCCAGCCTCCACACCCTTTCGTTCCTCAAGTTTTGAAACGAGGGTTGCTGAGCGCAGCTCATGAACGGTGACGCGCTTTCCTTTGACACTCAAGTGAGCAAGCTTGACGTCCAACCCGTCAACAAAAATACCGAGGACCGTTTTACCTGGTCCTTTCATGGAAGCCATAGGGGAGCTGCCTGTATTGTTCGAGATAGTTTACTGAATGACTCCTACTCCTTCTTCGTTAGTCTCCCGCTCCTGTCAGATTCATGATTTGCTGGAAGCGTCGCTTGTTGTTCGCCGTAACCATCGCATTCTCCAGCGAGATCCGTTTGTGCAAATACAGCCGTTTCAAGTCCTGCTCAAGGGTCGTCATCCCAAGGTCGCCCGATTCCGCCATCATCTGGTAAATCTCACCCGTGTTGTTGTTCTTGATTGCAGCGCGCGTGGAAGGAGTCATCACCATGACTTCCTTCGCAAGAACAAGCTTGCCGTCCAGACTTGGTACCAGCTTTTGGGAAAGGACGCAACTCAGGGTATCCGCCAGGCGGTTCCTCACGCGTTCCTGCTCGATGGGCGGCACCTCACCGATGATTCTGTCAATCGTCTCGACTGCCGACGCCGTATGGAGCGTCGAGAGCACTTTGTGACCGCTATCGGTGATCTCAAGCGCGGTCATGATTGTATCGGGGTCACGCATTTCACCAATGATGATAATATCAGGGTCCTGACGCAGAGATTGGATGGCACCCTCTTTAAAGGAGAGCACGTCCCTGCCAACCTCCCTGTGCCTGATGATACAGCGGTCAGGCTTGTGGACGTATTCAATGGGGGACGCGATGATGACAACATGAGCATCCACGCTGTGGTTGTTCGCATCCACGATGCTATCAAGCGTCGAGCTTTTTCCCGATCCCGTGATTCCCGTTACCAGCGTCAGACCCTGTTGCGTGTGTGCCAGGCTCAGCATGCGAGTCACGTTTGGGTGGAACTCCAGCCCCTTGTACGGACGCACCGTAGCGTTGATAGCACGCATGTTCAGCGCCAACTGGTCAAGATCAAAATAGGCGTCCGCGCGGAACCGGTGTATCTTTTCATCATCAATGATAGAGTAGGAGAAATCGAGGTTCCTGTTCTCATACAAGAACAGACGCTGTCGCTCGATCAGGATACTTTGGACTAGGACGTTGAACTCATCGAATGTGAATCGACTGAGTTCCTTGTCCGGCTTTTTGTCACCGTAGACACGATACCAAATGTGACCGCCCGATCCGTATCCACCCAAGTCGATATCCGACGCGTTGATCTTTGCCATGCGCAGGAGATAGCTGTCCATCAGCTTTCGCAATGCCGTGCGTTCAGCCGGCGACTGCTTCGCCACCAGATCGCCAATGAGCATCTGCCGCTCCAGTCCGTGCCCTGTATCCGGGATGGAAGCAGCAATTTCCCGCAATGTCTGTAGCGCCGTCTCAATCATATCGTTGAACCCGTGTCACTCCCCTTCCGCTCAAAGCGGCCTAGAAACCTGATTCAAGTCACAATTTTCCTTGGTGAATATATCCATTGACTGAAGTAATGTCAACGGGTTTTTTGTGATTGCACACACTCCTCTCAGACTTTGGCCTCCGTTTTCCGTGCTCACGGCGGCTTTTTACCTTCCCGGATGTCATTTTTCCCACCAACTGACGAGTTCGTACTTGTCCGAGAACGGATAGCTGGGAGGAGCCTGGGTGAGGAACCTCGGGTACGTGTTAGTGGTACATGTAAAGACAGTGCTCACGCGCTGAGAGCATTCCTCTGTAATTAGTCATCCGTCGTCGCGGACGCGATCTCCTCCAATGTTGTTTGACCGTCTTTGATACGCTCGATACCGGATCGTCGGAGGGTCCACATTCCATCTCGTGTAGCTTGTTTGCGGATTGCTTCCTCGTCGACATCCGCGCCTGACTTGACGATGAGATGTCGTATCTCCTTTGTGAAATACAGAGCCTCGTGAATAGCGGCTCTCCCCTTGTAGCCGCCATTGCACTTGTCGCAGCCTACCGCCTCATAGATGGTGCGGTTCTCGAGGTCTTCTTCGGTGAAACCAAACTTCAGGTAGATATCCCGGTCAATCTCTTCCTTCGGAATAGGCCGCTTGCACACCGTGCACAATGTGCGGATTAAACGCTGAGCAACAACGATGTTGATCGCGTAGGCAATCAGAAACGGCTCGATCCCCATCTTGTAGAGACGGGCTACCGCACTCGGCGCATCGTTCGTGTGCAAGGTGGAGAATGTGAGGTGACCAGTGTTCGCCAGCTTGATGGCTATATCGGCGGTTGCTTTGTCACGCATTTCACCAACAAGGACGATATCGGGATCGTGCCGCAGGATACCCCGGATGGCAAGATCAAAATTCATCTTCGGCCCGATCTTCAGCTGCCGCGCGCCCCTGATGATGTACTCCACAGGTTCTTCAACTGTCAGCACGTTCACCGTGGGATCGATGACTTGATGCAACGCGGCGACCAGGGTCGTGCTCTTGCCGCTTCCAGTCGGGCCAGTCAGAATCACAATACCCTGCGGTTTGGCAATCGCCTTGTAAAAGAAGTCCCTCGCCGGCCCTTGAAGCCCAAGCTTCTCCAGGTCTGTAATTACTTTTCTGTCGTCAAGGACGCGGATGACGATGCTCTCAAACTTGTGTTTGAACTCCACACCGACAATCGGCATGATGGAGACACGAAACCTGATCATGTGGTCATCGATGAGCCGCTGGATAAACCCATCCTGCGACATCTCGCGCTCAAACCGGTCGACATTCTTTGAGCGGTCTTTCACCACCGCAGCAATGGCCTCGGGCATCGTGCTTTCCTGAACGTGCCAGAGCTTCAAGCTGCCGTCCGAACGGAACCAGAACTCCGTCCTGTTTCCTTCCTTGGCAATGATATGGATGTCGCTGCAACCCTGCCTCACTGCCTCGACGAGAGCTCCCTCCACGAGGTTCACCAGTGCACTTTTGCTGATCTCCGCTTCGAGCGCCTCTTCATCAACTGCCGACTCGTCTTCCTTGACTTCGATGCCGACTTGGGAGTCTTCGAGAAGCTTGAGGAATTCATTCTCCGGTGGGATGACCTGTTCGATGAGGTTTTGCAGGTCCTTCAGGCGGCAGTACGCCACCTCGTACTTCTTCACGCCGAAGTTCCGTGCGACCACCGGGATGCGGCGGTCCGTTGGATCCGCCGCTACAATGACCAACTTGTCGGTCTGCTTCTCGTCGAACTTCAGCGGGACAATTCTTGCCTGCACCATCATCGTGCGCGCATTCTCAGGCAGCGGATCGACAAACTTCTTTATGAAGTCGACACGAGGCTTGTCGATGGTTTCGTCAACAAGAAAGATCTCACGGAAGGCATACAGGCTGGCTACTTCACGGAACACCGAATCGTGGTCGGCGTTGAAATCGTTGACCAGAATCTGGCCAAGATTGCGACGGTTTTTTTTCCCTTCGGCATCCTTGACCTTGAGTGACTTCTCGAGGGTCTCATAGTCAATGATGCCTTTCTTCAGAAGCGCAAATCCTATTTTGTCCGTTATGTCGATCTGTGCCATGCTGATGTCTGTTGTCTGGGGGATAGACTCAGTTCTTATCCGATGGCACGCTCGCTCTGCTGTACAACCGCCTGCCCAACAGCCGGGTTCTTGGGCCTGATCGTCGCGGTCTCAGATGAGACAATCGTCAGCGCGGTTAGCACAATCATGATGACCATCGATATCATGACCTGGATGTAGTCGATCGCGTTCCGCATCTTGTATGAGGTTTCCTTTTCATAGTACTCCGCAAGCTGCAACGCCGTATGCTTCACTGTGCCGGTCTCGGCGCCAGAGTGGAAGCGTGAGATTGCTGTTTTCGTAAACACGCCCGTCGCTTCAAACGCTTCGGTGATACCGGCTCCGCGCTGCACCATCATCGGCAAAGCAATGGTTTTGATCTGATGCTCCATGTACTTGTTCCCACAAGCTTCAGCCGCCATGCGGATGACTTCTATGTTTTCTCCCGACCCGCTATAGAGGGCGTAGAACACGCGACAGAAAATCTCAATACTCATCTTGTGCAAGAGCTGCCCCATCACAGGCACTCTCCACACGTACTTATCCAGAACAAACCGCCCTTTCTCCGAGGAGAAGTACTTGACGGCAAAGACCAGAGGAATGACGGTGACAAGAGTAATCCAGAAGACATTCGCCACAATGAAATCACTGAGGGCGAGTGTAGCTCTCGTCATCGGCGGAAGCTCGATGTTGAACTTCCTGAACAATCCGGCCGTGGCCGGGAAGATATATCCCACGTAGTACACAACCGCGCCGAACAGCACCACAAGCGTAACCATCGGCATGATGAGTGCGCTCTTCAGGTTCTTCTTAAATTCCGCCTGACGCTCAAGGAACTTTGCCGTGCTGTCATAAATCTCCGCCATGTTACCGCTCTTGGAGGCCAGCCCGAGCATGTGTGCTGTGAAGCGGCCGAGGACCGCCTCGTGCTTTATGAACGCACGCTCGCTATCCTTTCCTTGCTTCAGTTCAGTGTTGATCTCTTTGATGGCATTACGCAACGTGCGGTTCTGGATGTCGTTCACCAGCAACTGCATGATTTCGTTGAACGGGAGCTTCTGACGGATAAGGTCGGCACTAACGCGGACGAATGTCACAACGTCGGTTGCCGGTGGTTTCGCTTTGAAATTGAACAACCTCTTCTGGATGCGGATTACGCGGTAGCCCATCTTCTGCAGGGCTTCCTGAACCTCTGCCTTCGTGAACGCCTTCTGTTCACCAGTAATGGGCTTCTCCGTTCCGCGCTGGACTTTGTACACCCAGGCCGATCGGGGTACGACGTGAAGCAGCTTGAACTTTCGCTGCTGAGCCATCAGATGGGCTCTTTGCTTGGCAGCTCGTGGGGAGTCTGCTTCGAGAATGCCCTGCACGGGTTTTCCTGCCGGAGTTACACCTTCTATCCTGAATTCGGCCATGACTGCGTCCTTCGTGTTTGTTTCCTGAGATCCTAACAAAGGGCACTCCCCTGTTGGACCCACTTCCAGTCTTACTAGATCCCCCACCTAGCAAAACAAGCAGACCAACAAGGGGAGCCCCCTTTGACTATTCTCCCCCTTCGTTGCTACAACCTATGTCGAAATCTGGGCCTTGCCCACGTCAGTTGTTGGTCACGAGAAGGATGCTATCTGCCATCACAGTCATCGTGAGTTTCACAAGTGTGGCACCATCGTTGCCCAGCTCCTTACCAGTGCCGGTGACCGTCACCGAAGTCGTGCCCGGCGGTACAGGGTTAGGACTCAGAACATAAATGCCGTTCGCATTGGATGGCTTTGATGTGAGCTTGGCCATTGTGAGTCCACCAAACGAACTTTGCCCACCACCGAGCATAGCCGGGCGTCGGTAGTACTTCTGTGCCGCCGCCGCCAACTGGACAAGGTCACTGGAGAGCGAGTCTCTGTTCGTCGCTGCCGCCTGATCACGGAACATGAACAGTCCGATGGCAATCATTATCCCAACCAGCACAACTCCAACGGCGATGAGTAACAACTGTTGCGATCCCATTCCCTGTCCCGCTTCTGTTTGGTGAAAAAAAGGGCTTCCGGTTTTCCGGAAGCCCTCTTGAGTTTCCTGACCTTAGTTGGCGAATGACACAGCCGTGCTGTCAGAAAATACAGTCATCGTTACAGAAATCGGACTGCCATTATTGCCCTCTTCCGTACCAGTACCGAGCAGAACTACTGACGTTGGAGTGGCGCTCCCAACAAGTGAGTAGCTACCGTTTGCATTTGTCGGCTTGGAGGTGAGCTGAGTGATGAGGGTAATCCCTACACCGCCTTGTGAGGTAGTGAATGAACCTTGACCGCCGCCAAGAGCCGCCGGACGACGATAATGCTGCTGTGCACGAGCCGCAAGGTTCACGAGATCATTGGTCACCGCGTCGCGATTTGCCGATACGGCGTTATCCTGGAACATCGTGATGCCGACCGCCACTGCGATCCCAACCACGATGACGCCGAGGATGATTAACAGAAGTTGCTGCTGTCCCATAGTAGTTCCCTTCTATGATTGTTGTGAGTAGTTTGTTGTGAATGCTGCTTCTTTAGTTTCCAGTTTGTTTTTCGCTTTCTATCCAGTTTCACACTGCATGCCAGAATGCAGGGTCGCCCATTTGCACAAAACTAACTTGTTTTGCGGGCGTTTTTCCAATTGGAGGTAAAACTGGTCCCTGGCTGGTCATTATTGCCGATACAAATAGTAATTAGTCATTTGTGGTATTTGCGATGATCTCTTCGACCGTCGTCGTTCCCTTCTTCACCAACTCAAGGCCCGACCGGCGCAGAGTCTGCATACCGTGACGCCTTGCAGCCTCCCGTATCGCACTGGTATCAATGCGTTCTCCAGATTCCATGATGATCTTACGGATCTCCTGCGTGAAGAAGAGCGACTCGTGAATCGCCATTCGTCCCTTGTAGCCGTTGATGCAATTGACGCACCCAACCGGCTGGAACACTGTGAGTGAGTCCGCCTCGTCCTGCGAGAAGCCCGCTTTTGCTAGGAGAATATCGTTTGCGAGTTCGACCGGACACTTGCACTGGTCGCAGAGTCTTCGAACCAGGCGCTGAGCAACGACGATGTTCATTGCTTGCGCAATCAGAAACGGCTCAACACCAATTTTGAACAACCGAGACACTGCACTGGGAGCGTCATTGGTGTGTAGTGTGGAAAAAGTCAGGTGGCCGGTATTAGCCAGCTTCACGGCAATATCGGCCGTGATCCGATCACGGATCTCTCCAACCATCACGATATCAGGATCGTGCCGCAGGATTGCGCGCAACGCATCTTCAAAGGTCAATTTATGATTCAACTTCACTTGGCGCGCGCCTTCGAGCAAGTATTCCACAGGGTCTTCTACAGAGATCGTGTTCAAGGCCGGCGACATGACTGCGCGCAAGGCAGCAACAAGCGTCGTGCTCTTGCCGCTCCCGGTGGGGCCGGTGAGGATGACCATCCCGTGCGGCTGGGCGATCGATTCTCTGAACATCTCCAGTGAGTACGGATCGAAACCGATTGTCTCGAGTGAGACTGATGCATCAGCGTCCTTCAGTATGCGGATGACAACTGATTCAAACTTTCCTCCCATTTCTCTCGAGATAACCGGCAACACAGATATCCTGAACCGAACGAGCTGGTTGTCAATCATCTTCTGCGCCGATCCATCCTGTGCAGCCATTCTCTCGAAGCGGTCAAGGTTCAAGCCCCGTCCCTTGACAACGGCAATCACAGCCTCTGCTCTGGCATCTTCAATCGTGTACCAATCGGTGAGCTGGCCATCAATGCGGAAACTGATCGTGGTCCTTCGGGCAGCTTTGGGGACTATGTGGATGTCACTCGCTCCAACCCGCACAGCATCTGCAAGCACGTTTTCAACGAGCGCAATCAGCTGACTCCGGTTGATCTCTTTATCGAGGAACGTGTCCAGCTCTGCATCGTCATCCTCGTAGACTGCATCACCCGTGTTAATCCCGTTGATGATCTGCTGTTTCTCCAGCGTTACCTGGCGCCAGAACTCAGCCCAGTCCTTCTCCTTCATGTAGCAGATTTCGAACTTCTTGTACTGGAATGACCGTGCAACCTCATGGATCTCTCGCTCTGATGGATACGGTGTGACAACGAGGATCTTGTCCGGCTGATTCTCGGCAATCTCGAATGGCAGGACTTTGTACTTCAACGCCAGTTGTTGAATGGAATCCGGCAACCCTGACACCAACTTGTTGACAGACGATGGATGCAACCGCCGGGCATTACGGTCGTGAATATCAATAATGCGGAATGAGTAGAACTGAGCGACCTCATCATATAGGAGTTCGCGCGAAATCCCAAAGTTCTCGGAAAGAGTCTCTACCAGGCTCCTCTTCCCTTTTCCATGGGCGGAATTACGCCCAGCCGATGCCGCGACTGCGATCTCTTCGGTGAGTATGTTCCTGCGAACCAAGTGCTCAATGAATGAGCTCACGAACGGTCGCGCTTCGCCGTTTGCTGGTGCAAGGCCTTCTAGCGCTGGAGAAACGGTCTTTGTCGCAGCATCGCCACCATCGTCTTTCGGGGTCTTCAGATTCTCTACAAGAGGCACTATTCTTCTCCCATCATGTTGAATTCAGCCAATCCTGTCATGCTACCTTGGGCTGCAACTCAGCCTTTATTTGTTCTATCAGGCTAACAATGGTTTCAACCGGCGCCGTTTTGCTGACAAAGAAGTCTATCTTTGAATCAAGGACGACCTTCTTCGTGTGTTCATCGTCGAATCCAGAGACAAAAATGAACGGCACATCGCTGGCATCCGTGAATTCTCGCACATAGCTGTGGAATCTCGACCCGTCCAACGTCGGCATGAATACGTCGGAGATGATAAGGTCGACTTTCTGGTCTTCCAGCAACTCCCGCGCTTGTTTTCCATCTTCGGCAAGAAACACCTCGTACCCGTAGTCTCCCAGGAGATCACCCATCACGTTTAGGTACCCCTTGTTGTCGTCAACGACCAGGATTCTCATCCTCAACCCTTATTTGTTTTGTGATCACACTAGAGACGCGGTTGAAAACCCAGCAAAAAAGAATTGAACCGCAGAGATCGCAAAGAGCGCAGAGTAAATGATTAGA
>CAYHRX010000075.1:5168-10148 GCA_964359075.1 uncultured Chitinophagales bacterium | reverse complement strand
GAGCATGCGTGCATTGCCGTAACGGAGGGATTGGTCGAAAGGTTGAACCGGGAGGAATTGCAGGCTGTCGTGGCACATGAGATGAGTCATGTGAGGAACTACGACACGAGGATGATGACTGTGGTGGCAGCGCTGGGTGGAGCTGTAATGCTACTGTCGGAGTTCGGCCTCAGGGCAACCCGGTTTGGCGGCGGAAGGAAGAAGGACCGTGGAGGTCTCGGGCCGATCGTTTTGGTACTCTGGCTCGTGGCAATGATTCTTGCTCCATTGATAACCCAGTTGCTCTCCATGGCTGTGTCCCGACAGCGCGAGTATCTTGCCGATGCTTCTGGCGCAGAACTGACACGAAATCCGCTGGCGCTTGCTACTGCTCTTGGAAAGATCAATGCAGCCACAGAACCAACGCGTTCCATCAAGAAAGGAACCGCTCATCTGTGTATTGCCGATCCGTTGGGGAGGGCTGTCAACTCGAAGGAAGGATTTGTTTCAGACCTGTTTGCTACGCACCCGCCCATCGGAAAACGAATTACACTGCTGAAGGCAATGGCCTATCAACACGGATAGAGTCTACTGCCGATGTGGGGCTGCCAGGATGGACAGCATATCGGCTTCGATCGTGGCGTTCGGTTTCTCCGTAACGCGTCCCACTTCGGCACCGTTCCTCAGGAAGATAAATGTAGCGACACGCTCGATGTGGTACTGATCCGTCAGCCCATCGCTGCTTTTCTTCGTTCGATCAAGACCATACAGGCGAATGCGAGAGGAGTCAATGCCACACCGATCTGCAACCTTGAGAAACCGTGGGACCTCACGTCGGCTATCGCCGCACCAAGTCCCCAAGAACACGAGGAAGTCCACGCCGGAATTCACATTGCGTATCAGCCCAAGCAGATCTTCTTCAAGAGCGACCGTGTCGTACCTTGCCTTGAACTGATGGAGCTCCGGCTTGTCAAAGACGGTCCTGCTAAGCCAGCCGACTTCGATAACTTCGTTCTTCGTCCCGACGGTGCTCGCGCATCCGCCAAGCGTTACGAGGACAACGAACCATAAGACACATCGCCTCATCCATTGCCCTTTCTGTTTACTTTACCTGATGAATCTGGTATATTGCCCACAGTTGAAATGTAGCAAACACCAATCTGAAAGACAACAGAGCAATGGCACAACCTCTTGATCGGCGGTACGATGTCGAGCCGATCTCACACATCGATGTGAGCGTCCTTGAAACGTTCCCGTATGAGTACGCTGGCAACGACATTGTGGTCAGCATCGATACAGATGAGTTCACGGCGGTATGTCCATGGTCGGGGTTGCCAGATTTCGCCACAATCAAAGTCGACTACATCCCGAACAAGGTCTGCATCGAGCTTCGTTCATTCAAGTACTATCTTCTTTCCTACCGCAACGTTGGTATCTATCAGGAACACGCCGTGAACCGGATTCTTGATGACCTCGTCAAATGCGCCTCGCCTACGTGGATGAAGGTAACTGCATACTACAAGGTGAGAGGAGGGGTTCACACAGTCGCCAGCCGTGAATACGCAGCGAAGAGGAGACCGAAGTAACACTGGAAGGTTGTTGAACAAGATGTTCGCCATGCATCATCGCCGCGAACCTCTTCCCCCTTCCCGGAGAACGCAACTCGCAGGAAGGTTATGGCGCTGTTGTCACTCGCTGAATGTTGATTGCGCGCTTGCCCTTCTGTCCGTTCTGCACTTCGAACGTCACAAGATCACCTTTCATCAACGAGTCACGAAAACCTGCACTCTTGACATTGCTCTGGTGAAAGAAAATGTCATCACCACCGGTTATGGTAATGAACCCATAGCCCTTTGCGACATTGAAAAGCTTCACCGTACCCTCCATCGAACACTCCTTTGCATTCATGATGAACAAAAAGAAAGCCCCAGCAACACGCCGGGGCTGGTAACTGTGCGACCGCCAGATGCCTCAAACTTTCTGAACGTTTGATGCTTGCAATCCCTTAGGTCCTTTTTCAACCTCGAACTGAACCTTGTCGCCTTCGTTCAGGGTCTTGTACCCATCACCCTGAATCGCTTTGTAGTGAACGAAGACATCCTCGCCTGAGTCGCGCTTAATGAAGCCATAACCCTTGGCTCCGTTAAACCACTTCACGACGCCTTGCTCCATGGGACAACTCCTTGTAGTTAAGGATTAGTAGATGTACGGCATTGCCGCCCACCGAGGGCACCAAATTTA
Source organism: uncultured Chitinophagales bacterium (assembly GCA_964359075.1). GTDB lineage: Bacteria > Bacteroidota > Ignavibacteria > UBA10030 > UBA6906 > UBA11986. Next base: position 7,928 of record CAYHRX010000075.1, on the reverse strand, counting down.
TTGCCTCTTAATAGCTTGACAGATCGGGTAGCGGGGTGATGTCCCAAAACTATCACCACTGTTACATCGGATTGCGGATCGTTTCCTGGAACAGGTCTCGCAAGCATCTGAACCATTAAAAGTGCAAAAAACGGTGTACTGTCATTTGCTGCGACAAGATAGCAGAATTGCTGTATAATAGCAAGGACTTTCTTCTCTTGAACACGTGGAGAATATGGTGCACCCCAAAAAAAAGGACAAGATAGGGCACGCTATCTTGTCCTTTATCGCGCCGAGGAAACCCCCTCCCACCAAAGGAGGCCTCCCGAAGAATACAAACTCTAGGTAAGGAAATCGTCGATGTCGTAGCGTAGGTTCTCGTCCGTCAACTCAGTGCCAGCGTTTTCTCCGTTCACCTGAATCGGTTGAAGCCTCTTTTTCCCAATGATGAACGGGATCGCAACCAACAAGGCCATTACTGCAGTAAGTGTCATTGCTTTCATAGGCACCTCGTCAACCTTATTGAACCGTCAGGAAAACCTCTTCTGCAAAGATGCTGCTGTATGTTATGGCGTACCATGACTGAACTTCAATTTCCTCCATCAGTATCATCTCGTGATACTCTCTTTCTCCCTTGGAGAGATCTCCGAACCGATATTGCTTTTTCATGGTACAGCCTCCTTTCTTCACACATTCTCTTGGCGACATCTGTCTCTATTGCTTACGAATTGTGTGCCACAAAGGTTCGCCACCAATTACCTCTCTGTTTTCAAGGCATCTGCAGCACGATGTATGGTTTCAGACACGCTCCATGAACTTTTTGCATACACATCCTTCACTGAGGGAAATAATTACCAATGAAATCATGGCACCGTGAGCAGGTTTTTTGAAGGCATCCAAGACTTTTCTTATATTCATCCTGTGATTGCCAAGACATTGGCTTTCTCCGGCTCATCGGTTACCGTGCGCTACTACAGGGATGAGATTGGAGCTCGAAAGACGCTGGCTGATTGCGGGGATACAGCAATCCTTGTGCAGGGAGATGTCTCAGGTCCAGCGGAATGCACGCGTATCGTCAACTAGGTCATTGCGACGTGCGGGCAGATTGGCTTTATTCGAGATGCCCTATGAGGCGTGGCGGTCCCAGTAGAACGCCACGCTGAATACGAATCTGATGAGCGCAGTCAACATAGCCTCTTGCTGTATCCCCCCATCTCCTCACGCTCCGCGTTCAGGGCGGAGACGGAGTACATGGCGTACGCTGTATCAAAGGCTGCGATGGTGAGCTTCACGAGATGTGTTGCGCGGACACTCGTAAAGGAGAAGATCGGAACGGGGGATTGTACTTACTCGCCTGTTTTTCGTATTTTGTACTCGCTTTCGTTACTGAACATCACGTATTGCAGGAGGCCGCCTAATGATTAATGAAATCGAACAACTGCTCGGCGCAGATGCAAAGAGCCTGCTCGAGCATCAATGCAAAACAATACCGAAGGAATCGCTTCACCTTCCCGGTCCGGATTTCGTTGACCGAGTGTTCATTCCGTCAGACAGGAAACCTGGGGTACTGAGAAGTCTTCAGCAGCTGTTCAACGCGGGTCGGCTTGCCGGAACAGGCTATCTTTCCATCCTGCCCGTTGATCAAGGGATCGAACACTCTGCCGGAGCGTCGTTTGCACCCAATCCAATGTACTTCGATCCGGAGAACATTGTAAAGCTCGCAATCGAGGGAGGCTGCAATGCAGTCGCTTCCACGTTCGGTGTACTCGGATCGTGTGCCCGAAGGTACGCCCACAAGATTCCCTTCATCGTGAAGATCAACCACAACGAGTTCCTCTCCTATCCCAACACCTACGACCAGATTATGTTCGGGGACATCAATATGGCGTTCGAGATGGGCGCCGTTGCCGTTGGAGCCACGATCTATTTCGGATCCGAAGAGTCGAAACGGCAGATTCAGGAAGTGAGTGCGGCGTTCAAGTACGCGCACGAGATGGGGATGGCAGCAGTCCTGTGGTGCTACACACGCAACGCGGCATTCAAGACAAAGGAGAAGGACTACCATGTTTCTGCCGACTTGACCGGACAAGCAAACCATTTGGGTGTCACCATCGAAGCCGACATCATCAAGCAAAAGCTTCCGGAAAATAACGGGGGCTTCACAGCATTGAACTTCGGCAAAACACACAAGAAGGTGTACAGCGAGCTGACAACTGACCACCCGATTGACCTGACTCGGTACCAGGTTGCCAACTGTTACATGGGCCGGGCAGGGCTCATTAACTCGGGTGGTGCATCAGGAGAAAACGATCTGGCCGAGGCCGCGAAGACCGCAGTAATCAACAAGCGAGCTGGCGGCACCGGACTAATCTCCGGTCGCAAAGCATTCCAGAAACCTATGAAGGACGGCGTGAAGATCCTGAACACCATTCAGGACGTGTACTTGACAAAGGAAGTGACGATAGCGTAGTTCATGTGACCACGCAAACACAAAGCGTCCCGCTGCGTAAACAACGGGACGCTTTCTATGTTGACCTAGCCACACGTCATCGCAGCAACAACATCTTCTTCGTCTCCACAAAGCTATGCCCTGAGCTTGCCGAAGGGCCACCTGCTTGAAGCCTGTAAAAATACACGCCGCTGGCAACACCCAGGGCATTCCACTCCACCTGATATTTTCCAGCGTCCATCACCTGCTCAACAATCGTGGCGACCTCTTGTCCGAGTGCATTGTAGATCTTCAACGAGACATGACCCTGCACAGGAATACCATATTGGATG
>CAYHRX010000075.1:0-5158 GCA_964359075.1 uncultured Chitinophagales bacterium | reverse complement strand
GTCGATGGATTGAATGGATTCGGATAGTTTGGCGATAGCCCGTATTCGACCGGAATATCGAATGTCCAAGTGATCTGGTTCCCCCTGCCTTTGTAGAGAACATTCGACGCGGGAACCACACCGGCTGCGATCACGTCCCTGTTGTTGACCTTCGCCGCAAGAGTGCGCGCAAGTTGATCATTGGCCGGAGTGTTATCGGTGATAAGAATTGACACATACGTTAACACGTCGCCGGCGGTGCGGCTATCTCTTGTCACTATCGTGTATTGCCCGATCTTCAGCGACACGAGATTCATGAGCAACGCTGCAAGCTGTTTCTTTGCTCTGTCACGCATGGTAGAGCGTCCGCCGACACTGAAAATGTCGCCCCATTGGTCAATCGTTGTGAGGTTTTGAAAGATGCTGAAATGTGGATCGTAATGTTCATGCACTGCAGCAATGTAGGAGAGCAGCTGCGCTTCCGTCAGTTCACAATGTCTCCGTCGGCATCTGTGTTCGTCGAATTGGTGCTTCCAATATGCCACCCCGCGCGCTCTGTTCGCTATGACCTCTATTGTCAATGTGAAATTGACCGTCACGCCCACTGGGGTAAGAGTCAGCAATTTCGGGTTTTCATCCACCGAGTATCCCAACGGTTCGACAATCATCACCTGATAGTCGAAGCCCGAAGGTACGTCCGTGAAGGAATACGTTCCTGCACTCGAGGTAGTGATGGCTGGGAATGCCGGAATGAAATTGCCGTCGCTGTCAAGCAGCTTCACGACAACATTCGCAAGACCAACGCTGTTCACTTGAACAGTGCCCGTGATTGTGGCAAGTGCGTTCAGAACAAAGTTTGCCGTAATGTTCTTGTTAGCGTCCATCGTTACCGCAAGAGGATTTGTGGTTCCACTTGCATCGCCGCTCCATCCCGTGAAGGAATATCCGACGGGCGGAGATGCGGTCAACTGAACGACCGAACTGTGGGTGTATGTCGGTTGATCCGGATTCTTTGCTACTGTTCCGTTCGTCGCATTGATTGTCAGCGTGTACGCATCTATCGTGAACGTTGCCGTGATGCTCTTGGCGGCGTCCATCGTGACGTTAAGTGGATTCGCAGAACCGGTCGCATCACCGCTCCATCCGGCGAAGGACCAGCCAACCACAGGTGTCGCGGCTAATGAAACTACTATTCCGTGATCGTACGTCGCTTGATTCGGTGCTTTCGCAACCGAGCCGCTCCCGACGACCGCGATGTTGAGTGGATAGCTGAGAATTGCGAAGCTCGCTGATATCGTATGATTTGCCGCGACAGTATTGAACGAATAACTCGTCGCTGCACCGACGGAAACGTTGTCCACAAGAACATCGGCAATGTTGTAGCCGGCATCCGGTGTGATTGTAAATGTTTGACTCCCTCCGTAGTTTACAATCACCGATGGGGATGGTGAAATGCTGCCACCCGAACCTGCCGACGAACTTATTGTGAATGTGTTCAAGTTGAATGTTGCAGAAATAGTATGATTGCCTGTCACGTTGGTAAACGAATAGGATGTTACTGCTCCGACAGATACACCATCCACCAACACATCAATAACCTGATAGCCGGGATCAGGTGTAATTGTGTATGACAGGCTACCACCATAATTTACTAACGTATTGCCTGAAGGAGTGACCGAACCGTCTGCGCCGGAAGTTGCTGAGATTGTGTAGGTGTTGATCGCGAAGTTTCCGACGATGTTCTTGTTACCATCCATCATGACTGTCAGTGGATTTGTCGATCCACTTCCGTCGCCGCTCCACCCCCTGAAATGGTATCCCACGTCAGGAGTTGCAGTCAGATCCACAGTTGAACCATGATTGTAGGTTAGCTGGTCCGGATTCTTGGCGACGGAGCCGTTTGTTGCACTGACGCTCAACGTATAGGTATTCAGCATGAAGCTCGCCGTAATGTTCTTTGCAGCCTCCATTGTAACATTGAGCGGATTTGTCGAACCCGAGGCGTCTCCACTCCACCCTGAGAAGCTCCAACCGGTTGCAGGAATTGCCGTGACGGTGACAACTGTGCCGTGGTCGTATGCAGAGAGGTCAGGCACCTTGCCAACCGAACCATTTCCGACGACTGCTGTGTTGAGGGGATACGTATTGATCGCAAAGCTTGCAGCAATCGTATGATTCGCGCTCACATTGGTAAACGTGTACGAAGTTACGGCGCCAACGGAAGCATTATCTACAAGAACATCCGCAACATGATACCCCGCGTCGGGCGTGACGACAAATGTTTGATTTCCTCCTGCGCTGACAACCGCGGTTGGTGTCGGCGAGATGCTGCCATTCGCACCGGCAGAGGAAGTTATGGTAAATGTGTTTTGAACAAATGTCGCGGAGATTGTATGATTCGCTGTAACGTTCGAGAACGTGTACGAAGACACAGCGCCTACGGAAACGCCATCTACCAAAACATCTTGAACAGCGTAACCGGCGTCAGGAATGATAGAATAACTCTGACTCGCGCCATAGTTCACGTTCGTTACGCCGTTAGGTGCGATCGAACCGTTTGGACCAGCGCTTGCAGTGAGACTCCGGAAGATGGCGTATTCATGTGCGCCGAGATCAGGAGTTGTAGCGCTTCTTGCTGAGCCGTCGAAGTCGGTTGTGACGGACGCGATCGGAGTCCCGGCATCGTATCCTACCGGGATTGGGTTTGCGTTGCTGTTGATGTGAAGATCAACTGTTGCGCTCGAGCCGGTCGGGTTAACGAATGCCGGATCGCCGGTCATGCTGAACGACTCTTGTCCTGTCACGGTGCGCCATGCAGTAAGGTTTGCAACATCGGCATTATTAAAGAAGCCGAATACGCCGCCCGCTCCGGTCGATTGATACAGGTTATTGTTATGTGTAACTCCCGTTGTGGAACTTGTGAAGCCGAGGTTGACTGCGTAGTGCTTGCCCGTGCCGGAGCCGTTGCTTCTCGCGTTGACAAAAATGTTGTTCACGATGTTGCGACTCCATACACTCGGTGCGCGAAGCGCGTGTGTGTTCACCGTTCCCGTAACGCCGGTTCCACCGATGTATACACTGTTGTTGTAGTAGGAGAACAGGCTGCTGGCACTTCCGGCTTCTTCGACTATCCCATTGATCGGCGATCCATTGCTGAGAGAGTTCCCTGCTGCGTCGATGCCGAGGCGAATCATATTGTTGTTCACGTTTATTATGCCATGGGCGACTTCAATCCCATTTGCTTGATAGGCTTTCAGCGAATGAATCAAGTTGCGCGAGATGGTGTTCGTTGCCGTGGTTGCCCCCACAAAGTAAATCCCTGTTGCTTTCACCGCAGCGCTGGCGTTGGTATTGCTCAACGCAACAATTGAGTTCTGAGAGACTGTTGTGCTCGCCCCAATTTCCGCTTGTACCGCTATACCAGTCATCGATGTATATAAGTTATTGCCGGCGGAGAGTGATGCGTTGCTGATACGATTATTCGTCACGGTCGAATGATAACTGGAGGATCTCGTCAAGAGATTGATACCAATGATCGCCGACCGCACATTCGTCGCAGTATTCACGATCGGCCCCGCTGCGCTCCCGATTGTATTATTGCCGATAGTTGCAGAGGTGGCAGACGTGATATTCACGACATAGAGGAAGACGGCCCCTCCACCCGTATTGGTGACCGTTATGCCACCGATAGTATTATTCGATGCCGCGACGTCATAGACGCTGCGAGAGTATAGTGCTTGGTATACAGTACTGCTCGCCGATGAAGATGAGAATGAAATACTCCCAGCAGACGTCTGGCTGCCGATGGTGTTTGCCACCGTTGTTCCGACGTTTACGAGTCCTAGGGAAATACAGATCAGTGAAGCAGAAAGCTCATCGGATCTCCCGCCAATAGTTGTCGTGTTGCTGATTGCTGTTATGGTGTTGCCTTGAATGTTACTTGCTACCGTCGGCCCGACGCTCAGGTAAATGGCTTTGAACAAATTCTCTCCGCCGGAAATGGAAAAGATCCCTGCTCCATCAGCACTTGCAAAACCAATGACGTTGCCGGAAATTTGGAAGTTGTTTCCTAGGGTGACGGGGAGGACTGAGCCCGAGGCGATACTGATAACGCGCATCTCGGCTCCGGTTGTCCAGGTGCGCGGCGCTGTTTGGTAGAATCTGTTGTCTGAAATCGTCCAGTCTGTATTTCCGCTCCAAATATCGATAGCGCGACACTGATCGCTCGCGTTGAAAAAATCATAGAGGTTGCAACGAGTGATGGTGATGTTACTGTTGAACACCGGCGTGTTTCCCGACGTGCCACTGCTCCACACCAAACGCGAAGGAAGATTTACTCCGTCGGGTCCAATGTTGCAGTTGGATATCGTGTTGTTGTCGTTGCCCCCTGAAATTCCGGTACTGAACCAAATGTTGCCGCCGTTTGCAGAACCTGAAACACTCGCTGTGGCGGCGCCGTTGATTGTACAATTGGTTATGATGTTGTTCGTCGCATCAGTTCGGAAACGAATTGTACTTGTGCCGACAGTCGAACTCGTACTCTGATTGACGATGGTCAGAGAATTGCCGCCGGTGTTCAAGCCATCCATCGTAACATTGTCTGCGCCGTTGAAGTCCACAAGCGGCAAGCCGACAAGAGAGCCGCTGATTGTTCTTGCAGCACCGCCTGACGGTGTGATGCTCAGCGACGTGTAGCCGCTTGCATTGAGAACTACAGATGCTGTTTCTGTTGTGTTGTCGATAATCTGAAGCTGAATTGCTCCAGTGATCGCTCCCGCATTGACAGCGTCGAATGCCGCTTTGAGAGTTGCAAAGTCGGCACCTGTTGCGCCGACAGTTCGTACGGTTTGAGCCAATGCTTGTGTCAGTCCAAGGCATACCAAGATTGCGAACAGCACTACCCGCGTTGCATGTTTCATATATCCTCCAAAGGTTGAGTGTGTGATTGGTGAATTAAGTTTCAATGGGTTAGTCACAGTGCAAACCAAAACATTCGCCCGGTATCGACAAGATCAGGCGCTCACACTTTTGAACAGGCCAATACCGGGCGTCAGATCAGCAGCTCGTTCTGCTCACTCGATGAAATCCAGCAACATATCTGCAACTTCCACGTTGTTCTGAGTTATCTGGAACGTGATGAAGAGTGCGAGCCGGTCATTCCGTTCCGGAAACACATAGC
>CAYHRX010000074.1:0-10173 GCA_964359075.1 uncultured Chitinophagales bacterium | reverse complement strand
TAGAGGAATTCAAAAGCAAGCGGCTCTGGTATCCCAAGAATCCTCTATACTACTCTGATGGCCGACCGTTCAAGGAGAAGCAGCGGTACGATTCTCTTGACGAGTTGTTTACACCGCGCAATCTCTTCGCTCTTGCCCTTATCATGAATGCCATTGAGAAGGAACGTGACGAGAAGCTGCGGGACTTTCTGAAGATCGCCTTCTCTTCAATGGTTCACCTTTGCTCTACAATGGTTCCCGCATTAAGCCCCGCTGAGACGAATCATCAGACAGCGTTCAGTTCCGTGTGGACACAACACAGCTATTGGTTCGCACCGGAGTTCATGGAGCAGAATGTCTGGAACAAATTTGAAAGCTCCATGACGGGGCACCAGGGCTTGCTCAAAGCCAAGGCAGAGTCCAACAAGTACTTCAAGAACGTAAAGATGAGCAGGGGAATCAAACAGGTTCTTGACGCGAAGGCAGACATTTGCATTGTGACAGGCAATTGCCTTGATGTTCTGGACAAACTTCCCTCGCGTTCCATCGACTACATCTTCACCGATCCCCCCTATGATGCTTCGATTCAGTATGGCGAACTCTCCTACCTTTGGGCAGCGTGGTTGAAGAAAGACAAAGGCTATGTCGATAGGATCTCTGAGGAAGAAATTGTACGGAACGAGAGACAGCACAAGGATTTTGAAGTCTACCACACTCTTCTCCGGCGCAGCTTTGAAGGGATGTACAAGGTTCTGAAGCTTGGCCGGTATCTCACGCTGACATTTCACAATCCAACATTCAAGGTCCGCAACGCGACAATACGCGCGGGGACATACACCGGCTTTGAGTTCGAGAAGATTCATCACCAACCGACCGCGCAGAAATCGGGCAAGTCTCTTCTCCAGCCGTTTGGCTCTGCGATGGGAGACTTCTATCTCCGTTTCCGCAAACCTCAATCGGCTCAGGCGAAATCCGAACAGCCGGAAGAGATCACCGAGAAGAGGTTCGAGAAGATTGTGGTGGACACGACCGTTGCTCTTCTCGCGGAGCGGGCTGAGCCGACGCCATACACAATTGTCATCAACTATATCGACCCTGTACTTGCAAGGCATGGTTTCTTCTCAAGCGTGGAAACCGGCCTGGATGTCAAGACGGCTCTTACAAGACACGTTGGAAGAGAGTTCAAATTGGTCAGTGAGCATATTGGCGGCGCACGGGGTAAGCTGTGGTGGTTTAACGACCCGAGCCTTGTCACGCGCTTGCATGAGGTTCCTCTATCGGAAAGGGTGGAGCAAACTGTTTTGAGATTGCTGAAGACGAAAGGGCGCATAACGTTCACCGACGCCTGGGAGGCAGTGAGCATTGAGTTTCCGAATTCGCTGACCTCCGACAGCACGAGCATCAAAGAATCACTGAACCAGTTCTCACGTCAGGTGAGCGGTGGCTATTGGTTGCTCAAACCGCAGATCAATGAACGGGAACGGCAGCACAGCGAGATCATTGCCATTCTTGCGCAGACCGGGCAGAGCCTTGGATACAAGATTTGGGTTGGCAAGAAGGAACAGGCTGACAGCTACGAAATGAAACCTCTTGAAACGTATGTTACCGCCAATGTCGCACAGTTGTCTGGAGTTACAGATCTCAAGACTGTCGAGATGATCGACTTACTGTGGGTGAAGGGTAATGGCGTTGCTGCAGCGTTCGAAGTTGAATCGACGACAACTATGACAAGCGCATTGGTCAGAGGGTCCAACCTGCAGGCAGGAATACCAAAGTACCTGGTGATTCCTGAGGAACGAGAGGAGCAGTTCCAGCGCAAAATGAAATCCCCGATGTTCGCCGAGCGGTTCGCGGTTGATCAATGGGGACTACTGTTTTTTGATACTATCCGGCTAAACCAGAAGAAGTTGAAATCTGGAGAAGTAACGTTGAAGGAGTTGACTGACCAAAAGGCAAAACCCGGCCTTGTTCGCGAGCCTGATCAAAACTACAGTCTATTTGTTGAGGAAGCATGATAATCCAATTTGGCACCGACGGCTGGCGAGCTGTAATTGGAGACGACTACACGTTTGCCAATCTGGAGAAAGTTGCGCTGGCAACTGCTCGGTATTTCAAAAACCACACGAAGATCAAGAACGGCATCGTCATCGGCTACGATGCGCGGTTCATGTCCCGTGAGTTTGCTGAGAAGACCGCTGAAGTTATTGCCAACACCGGCATCAATGTGAAGCTCTCGGATGGCATTGCTACCACGCCGGCAATTTCACTCCTCACGAAGATGGAAAACGCTGCGGGTGGTGTCGTTATCACAGCGAGTCACAATCCGCCCAAGTGGAACGGCTTCAAGATCAAGGGTGACTTCGGCGGGCCGGCCCACCCCGAGATGATAGCGAAGGTGGAGAAAGAGCTTGCCAGGGTGATGAAGTTGAAGAAACTGCCGGTGGGGAAACACTCGTTCAAGCAGCTTCTTGACAAGCAGAAGATTATACACATCGGGATGACGCAGAGGTATCTCGATGACCTCGCAACGAAGCTTAACCTCGATCTCATCCGTCGCTCAGGCATCCGCATCGCGTACGATGCAATGTATGGCGCCGGACAGGGTATGCTTTCCCGAATCCTTCCCGATGTGAAGCAGATCCATGAAACGTACAACCCATCATTCGGCGGAACGAACCCCGAGCCGCTGGCGCACAACCTCTCCGAGCTCTCCCAGCTCGTGAAGTCCGGCGGCTACCACATTGGCATTGCGACCGATGGAGACGCAGATCGGATTGGTGCTGTGGATGAGAACGGCAACTTCGTCGACTCGCACCGCATCTTTTGTCTGCTGCTCAAGTACATGGTGGAACAAAAAGGAATGACCGGCGAGGTGGTGAAGTCGTTCTCCGTGACCCAGATGGTCGACAAAATGTGTGCGAAGTACGGACTAACGATGTACGAGACGGCAATCGGGTTCAAGCATATCTGTCGTATGATGACGGAGCGTGACGTGTTGATCGGAGGCGAAGAGAGCGGTGGACTCGGTGTGAAGGGACATCTTCCCGAACGGGACGGCATCTTCCTCGGACTGATGCTGTGTGAGATGATGGCTGTCCGGCAGAGAACGCTCAGTATGCTTGTGGAGGAGCTGATGCAGGAGTTCGGTCAGCACGAGTTCAAGCGCATCGACCTTCACGTGACACAGAAAGAGAAGGCGGCCATCATGAAGAAGTACCAGAAGGGAGTGAAGGAGATCGCCGGGTTTGTCGTAAGCGGCAGGAAGGACACCGACGGGTACAAATTCTTCGTCGATGGCGGATGGGTGCTCGTGCGTGCATCGGGCACGGAGCCTCTGATCAGGTTCTACGCCGAAGCGGAGAGCACGGCAAAGGTTGACGCACTTCTAGAGGGAGCGACAGCGCACTGATGATTCATCATACCAATGGTGAGAATATGGCAATGCAGGCCGCGACGTACTACAACATCATGTCCGATGGGACGGTGAAGCAGGTGAACCCGTTCACCGGCACGGAAGTGTGGGCAGTCCCCGGTCGGAGGACGAGACCGGTAACGAACGAAGCCTCACTCACCGCAAAAGCGATTGAGCGACACATACCCGAGGACTATTGTAGCTTCTGCTCTCCTCGCTATTTTGAGACGCCGCCCGAAAAGTCACGCCTCATCCACAACAACGACCAATGGCAGAAGATCGACTTCCTCCCTCCAGATAAGTATCACGACAGCACGGCAGAGTTCCGCCGCGTCGGGAACATGTTTGAGATCGTAACGCTCGACTATTGGCGGAAGAACTATGCGTACAAGATGATCGCTGCCCGGCAGAGATGGAAGGAAGAATACCTCGCCAACCTGTCCGGCCTGAAGCACATCACCGATATCATCCACTACAAGATGCGGCAGGAAGGGAAGACAGACGAACAGATCGAAAAAACCCCGATGACGGAGAAGCTCGCGATTGCAGACGCGTTCTTCGGCGGCGGGCATGAGCTTGTGATCGCGAAACGGCACTACAAAGATGGCGCGCAGGCCGAGTCGGATTTGTTCTCCTCGGGAGAGATGAGCACGGAGGAGCACTTCAGGTATTTCAAATTCTCAATCGACGCACTTCACGACGTCATCCAGACAAACAGATACGTCAGGTACGTGAGTGTCTTCCAGAACTGGCTGCGGCCGGCGGGCGCATCCTTCGACCATCTCCACAAACAAATGGTGGCACTGGACGAATGGGGCGCATCCATCGAGAACCAGATTCGGATGTTGCGGGAAGATCCGAACGTGTTCAACCAGTACGGCGCAAACTTTGCCACACACCACAACCTCGTGTTTGCCGAGAATGACCATGCGATTGCATTTGCGGGCATAGGCCACCGGTCCCCGACCATCGAGATCTATTCCAGAGCGGTTGCAGGACGACCGTACGAGCACTCGGACGAAGAAATCCGGGGGATCAGCAACCTTGTGCACGCGATGCACGCGGCGATGGGGGGACAGATCTCCTGCAATGAGGAGTGGTACTACACACCTGTTGATGCAGTGTACAAGATGCCGTGGCATGTGCTCATCAAGTGGCGCATCAATGTGCCGGCAGGCTTTGAAGGCGGGACGAGCATCTTCATCAACCCGATGACGCCCATTGAGTTGCGCGACAAAATGGTGCCGCGTCTGTACAAGCTCCGTGATGAGAACAAAATTGACCGCATCCGTGTAGCCGAAGAGTGCCGCGTCGATCCGAACCCGCTGAAGTACTACCTCAAATAGGCAGCACGGCTGTTGTCTTCCTACTCTCCGAGAGATTCCCCAGCGCGAGCGTCAGACCAAGCGTTGTCCAGAGTGCAAGCACAACCTCCTGATCTCCGAAGCTCCACTCCGTCAGTCCGCTCACCTGGAAGCCGACGAACACCGCAAGCGCTCCGAGTGTAAACGAGCCTGCCAGCCAATCATCCTTCACGCTCCTGTAAATCTTCCACTCGGTTACAACGATCCGAACGAACATTGCCACAACAGCAATGAACCCAACGGCTCCGAGCGTGACCAGAATCTGCAGCAGCACGTTGTGCAGGTGTCCCCATGTGATTACCTCTCCCGGCGTACTGTGCTGGACGAACAGCTCGTGCAAGTCAATGTCACCCACTCCGAAGACTGGGTGGTCAGCGAAGATCTTTAGCCCGGCAGTCCAGAGCACCAAGCGTGAGGCGTTCTCGGGATGGTTGAGATCAATAATGCTCCTGAGTCTCTCCTGAACGTAGGGAGGGGCAAACACGATGAGAAGGACAACCAGGACCATGAACGGCATGAGCAGCCTCTTATTGCGCACGAATGCGATGAACAGCAGCCCGGCTGCAGTTGCCAGGTATGCGCCGCGTGTTACTGTGGCGTAAAGAGAGATGAGGATCGGGATGAGCCCGATGATACATGCCCATCGAACATTGCCCGGCGTCTTTGGATGGATGATGAAGGGAACGAAGAGCAACGCTGCCATCATCATCAGCTCGGACGTGGTCATGTAGAACTGGAAGATGCCAAGACGCTTCGTAGTTTCGGGATCGGCAAAGATGAGCTTGAGTACGCCGATCGTTGCCACAATTGCCGCCGACCCAAGCAGCACAGCAATGTACCACTTTGCCCGCTTCTCCGATGTCGTCATCGAAGCAAAGAAGTACACCACCGCAATGAGCAGGAGGCGCTTGGAGAAGAGCAAAGACTGGTCAGGCTTGACAGAAAAGACGGTGGAGAGAACTTCCGCTACAACGTAGGCGAGGAAGTAGAAGTCCAGCGGCGTTGATGCAATGAGGTTCTTCCGTTGTGCGAGCATGAGGCCAAGCCACGCCAGCGCCATCAGCCCCAGTGCAACGGAGTTCACTGCAATGGAGAAGAAGATAGAGGAGAGAAAGAGTGTGCCGGTGCCGATAAGTGCGTATTCTGTTTTTTCGACAGTCATAGTAAGCGGTCAGCAAAATGAGCCACGCAGGTAGCGCATCAACCGTTAACTTTCAGGAAGCCTCTCTCTGTAAGTCTTGAGGATTTCGGGTGTAACTTCTTCGGCTGACACAAGGCTGTAGTGCTTTTCTGAAACCACTCGTATTCCGTCCGATGTGTTCTCGAACTCAAAAACAGCAATCTTATTGTTCGACATGAACTGGGTCCCAATTGCTCGACAAATGAGGGACGGAAACTTGGCAGCACACATTGCGAAGTCCTGCTCAATCTGCACAACACTGATCTTATCTTTTCCGCCTTTTGCTTGAACGGGTAGAACATAGTGAACGCCCCTCTTGTCAACACCTATGTACACTTCATCTGTCTCAACCTGTCCGACTTTAGGCGCAGTTGTTCTGAGGTGATTCTGGAGGGAATAGCAGGTTATTCCTGTGAAAATGTCTATCAGCCGGTTGTACCGGAGTTTGGCAAGAAGAGCTTGCTCATCGCTAAGTGCGTAGAGTGAAATGAGGCCCGGTGTGGAATCCGGGATCTTCGTCTCAGCCAGCATCTTATTTGGGATGATGTCTTTTTCGGCAATCAGGGCAAAACAGTACTTTGCACGACCGGCGGGACGAATAATCCATTGCTTTCCCGTTGGAGTTTTGTTTGTGATACTCTCAGGCAGCGAGGCGCGATAACGAAAGCTATAGATGACGTCACCTAAGTTCTTCGGAAGTTTGATTGCCAGCTTTTTGGCGACTCGCTCTATTTCGTTTCGAGCGAAGGGAACTTCGGTCATTCCCTTCTTAAAGTGACCAAGAAAAATCTGCTCAATAATCCGAGTGTATCTATTCTGAGTTGTCTCCATCTGTCCATCCTTTTTTTCTACTTGATAACGCGATAGAGGCTCTGTGACCCTACCGCTTCTTCCCGGCCATCGCAAGACAAGAACTTCCTCTCTCAATTGCTCTTTAGTAGCAGTTGCAAGGCGTGTTCGAAACAGATCAAGGCTCACAACTTCGTAACCAAGAGATGCAGTAATGTCAGCAAGAAGTTGGCCCGTACGGATCATGACTCGAAGATAAGAAGCTTGATCACCAACTACGTACGCGAGATGTGCACCTGGCCGCAGAGCACTTCTCAATTCAGCGAAATGCCTTGTCATGCCCCCGAAGTAAAGCCTGGCAACACGGTGATACAATCGTTCAAAGCCGCTTGTCTTGCCAAGTTGAATACGTCGATCCTCAATTTCTCTTGCAAGCCCCTCGATTTGATGATTTGACGTAACCCACCGATCATCATCGTCGACCGAGTACACATTCCTTGTGTTGGATCGAAGAAGATGCTGTTTCAGGTCTTTCAACTCGTGTTTGTTCTTGATCAGTCCCAAGACGACAGATTCGAGGCGAGTTGTGCGAGTGTAATCTTTCTCGTTGGGATAAGGAGGTGATGTGATAACAGCACTCAGGGATTGTGGATCAAGGACCTGTTGTAGTTGGCGGGAGTCAGCTTTGCGGATAGAGGCTGGCGTGGTAGCGAACTCCCGGAGCACGCTGAGGTCATTTGCGATCGACCTGACGCCCGACAGCCACGTTCCGACCACGGGAGCGTCTTGTTTTATCTTCCCGACTCCCACCTCTGGCCCGAAGTGCAGGTTTCCGATCGATGAAACAAGAGCCTTAGCAAGGGCGAGTAGCTCGTGCTCATGGTAAAGATCGTGGCGATAATCTTGAATGGCATCAAGAAGAACGAGAACCTTATGCAAAGGAAGCGGACTAATTGAATCTTTCAGGATGATTGCTTGGCCCTGCTCTGGGAGTGTACGGTACGAGATCTTGGGCAGCTCAATCTTGTCAGAAATGCACTCCAAGAGTTGCAGGTCGTCGTCCGAGATGCCATCCTCGCGAAGTCGTCGCCTTGTGTCCGCAGCAATCTCCTCGGCGTGGTCTCTCAATCCCTGCGGGTCTATATCCCATATTGTCTTGACCTTGGTCGCGAAGAAACACATTGGGTTTGCTTCAATGCCAATACTCGGGATGCCGAGCTTCTTGCATTCAACGTTCGTTGTACCTGTCCCGCAGAACGGATCAAGGATCCAATCAGTCTCTTTTAGCCCAAAGCGGGTGACATATTCGCGAACCAGATGAGGCGGGAAGGAAAGAACAAAGCGGTACCAATCATGAGCCGCACCATCCGTGGAGGTAACTTTGTTCAACTTCGAGTTGTTGATTGTCGGGAAAGTAAGCACGGACGTAGATGGATGAGATTTCGGCTGTACGAATCTAAGGAGTGGACTTGTCACAAGCAAGCTTCTTTCACCACACAGAGGCATTTCGTATATTTCATCCACATGATTTCTGCAGTCAACATATCGCTCAACTTTGGCGGGCGGGATATCTTCAACGATATCTCATTCCGCATTGGGTCGCACGACAGAATTGGGCTGGTCGGGTCCAATGGTGCGGGGAAGACCACGCTGCTCAAGCTCCTTGGTGGCGAGCAGTCACCGGCAAAGGGCGAGCTCGCCAAGGCGAAGTTCGTCACGGTGGGATACCTGCCGCAAGAAGGCATGCACGCCACTGGCCGGACGCTCTACAAGGAAGTGGAGACCGTGTTTGGAGATGTCCTGGAGGTGCAGCAACGCCTGGAACAAATCCACCAGCGCATGAGTGAAGTAAACCACGAAACCGATGAGTTCACGGAATTGCTTGAGCTCTACGGCGAACTGCAGCATAAGCTGGAAGACTCCGACGCCTTCCGGATGAAGACCCACATCGAGAAGGTGCTGGTTGGCTTGGGCTTTTCTGAGCGTGATTTTACAAGAGAGACGGGTGAGTTCAGTGGCGGCTGGCAGATGCGCATTGCACTGGCAAAGCTCCTCTTAATGCAGCCATCGTTACTCCTGCTTGATGAACCAACGAACCACCTCGATCTCGATTCGTTGCAGTGGCTGGAGGAGTACCTGAAGTCGTACGAAGGCGCAGTGATGCTCGTCTCGCACGACAGGCGCTTCCTCGATAACATGACGACGAAGACCTACGAGGTCAGTCTTGCCCGACTCACCGAATATGCCGGCAACTATAGCTACTACGTGGATGAGAAAGCCGAGAGGAAGGAACTGCAGCTTGCCGCGTTCAAGAACCAACAGCAACAGATCAAACAGACAGAGCAGTTCATTGAGCGGTTCCGGTACAAGGCAACGAAGGCCCGCCAAGTGCAGAGCCGCATCAAGATGCTGGAAAAACTGGACCTGATTGAGATTGAGGATGACGAGTCCGGCATCCACTTCCGCTTTCCGCCTGCGCCGCGAGGTGGGCGCGTGCCAATGCAGCTCAAGAACATCCACAAGAGCTATGGAGCGTTGACGGTATTCGACGGCGTTGATTTTGACATCGAGCAGGGGGATCGGATTGCCTTCGTCGGTGTGAACGGCGCCGGTAAGTCAACGATGGCGAAGATCATCGCGGGCGTTGAACCGTTCAATGCCGGCGAGCGTATCCCCGGCCACAACATTACGCTTTCCTACTTCGCCCAGCATCAGGCGGAGGAGCTCAACCCAAGGAACGACGTGCTGCAAACCGTGGACGAAGTTGCAGCCGGCGAAGTGAGGAAGCAGTTGCGCAACTTGCTTGGATGTTTCCTCTTCCGAGGCGATGACGTCTTCAAGAAGGTGGGCGTGCTCTCCGGCGGGGAAAAAAGCAGGCTGGCGCTTGCCAAGATGCTGCTTCAGCCATGCAACCTCATCATCATGGATGAGCCGACGAACCACCTCGACATGCGCTCGAAGGCGATTCTCCAAAACGCGCTCGGTGAGTTCGAGGGGAGCCATGTTATCATATCGCACGACCGGGATTTCCTTGATCCCATCGTGAACAAGGTGGTGGAATTCAAGAAGGGTCATATCAAGACCTATCTCGGCAACGTGAGTGACTACATCTACGCCAAGGAGAAGAAACAGGCTGCGGGACAAGAACAGGGAGCCACACCGAGGGACGAGTCCAGAGTATCGGACAAGGAGCGGAAACGATTCGAAGCAGAAGTCCGGCAGCGGCGTTACAAACGAACAAAGCCGGTTCAGAAGAAAATCGAAACAGTGGAAAGACTGATTGTGGACAAGGAACAGCTCAAGACAGAGATCGAGCAATCGCTTGCCGATCCGGGGTTCTATAAAGACGGTGAACGGGTCAAAACAGCGACCGCACAGTTCAAGTTGCTTGAAAGGGAAATCGCAGACGCGTACTTCAAGTGGAACGAGCTCACAAGGGAAATGGAAAA